>JBBQXI010000185.1:0-7696 GCA_038209805.1 Bacteroidales bacterium
TGAATGTACCCTCCTAAACTGTGAATTTTTGCGGTCATTGTTATTCTAATTAGGTTTGTAAATGATGCTTGTATCCGAATAGTTAGTGTAGTTAACAAGTCAAACGAAATTTGGTTGACTGGCTTTTAATTTCTGAGATATCAGATAATATAAATTGTTGGAACTAGAAGAGGATGTAATTGTTTCATACGTCATTCTGAAATTAGATGTAAGTTCGGTTCTGTGAATCCGTCCAAAATTATTCACCCAAAACCATGTGAGTGTTGGAACAATTTAATCAAATAATATTTCTAATTTTAATCAACTGATTTAATATAATCGAATAGATCATGCAAACAATAAATCAATCAAAGCCGATTTTAGTTACAGGAGGTACAGGTTATCTGGCTTCATGGATTATCAAACAATTACTGGATGAAGGGAAAGAGGTTCGGACTACAGTAAGAGACCTGTCTCAAAAGGATAAATCGGCGCACCTCACGGCACTGGCAGTGAAAAGCAAAGGAACTTTAAGCTTCTTTGAAGCCGATCTGCTTAAGAAAGGAAGTTTCGCTGAAGCCATGGCTGGCTGTGAACTGGTTATTCACACGGCATCGCCATTCAAAATTTCAGGATTAAAAAATGCACAAAAAGAATTGGTTGAGCCCGCGCTTGAAGGAACTAGAAATGTATTGGAGTCGGTGAATTCTACTGAAAGTGTGAAACGAGTTGTGCTGACTTCGAGTATTGCGGCCATTTATGGTGATGCTGTCGATATTCAGAAAACAGCGAATGGAATTTTTACTGAAGAGGATTGGAACTTTTCGAGTTCAGTCGAGCATCAACCGTATTCCTATTCGAAAACATTGGCCGAGAAGTTGGCATGGGAAATGGCAGGCAAACAGAACCGTTGGGATCTTCTGACGATCAATCCTGGATTTATCATGGGTCCATCACTCAGCAAACGAACCGATTCGACCAGTATTGAAATCATGATTCAATTGGCAACCGGCAAATTTAAGACCGGTGTTCCTTCCGGCGAAATGGGATTTGTAGATGTTCGCGATGTTGCAAAAGCTCATATTCTGGCTGGTTTTAGTCCGGCGGCGTCAGGTCGTCACATCTGTGTTTCCTACCAAAAAACATTTCTGGATATGGCGAATGTCATTAAGGCTAGTTATCCTAAATATCCACTGCCAAAGGGATTTGTTCCGAAATGGTTGTTCTGGTTGATAGCTCCACTTGCGGGTTTTACCCGAAAATTTGTAAAACTGAATGTTGGAATTGATATGAAATTCGACAACAGTTACATCAAAAAGGATTTGGGAATGGAGTTTATTCCGTTTGAGAAAACGATTACCGATCATTTTGAGCAAATTTTAAATGACGGTTTTTTAAATAGAAAATAATATGGGAAAAATAGCAAACATAATCGGAGCAAGCGGGCTCGTTGGACATAAATTGCTCGTGCAATTACTTGATCATCCTGAATTTGAAAAAGTACGGGTTTTTGTTCGCAGATCAACTGGTATGGTACACCCAAAACTTGAAGAACAAATTATTGATTTTGACCAAACGGAAAGCTGGAAATCTCTGGTTCAGGGCGATGTACTTTTTTCGACATTGGGCACAACCATTAAAACGGCAAAAACCAAAGAGAATCAGTATCGGGTTGATTTTACCTATCAGTACGAATTTGCTAAAGCAGCTGCGGAGAATGGTATTTCGGCCTATTTACTAGTTTCTTCAATGGGAGCGAACCCAAAATCTTCGGTGTTTTATTCCAGAATGAAAGGTGAGTTGGAAGATGCGGTTGCCAAACTGCCGTTTCAGAAATTGTTTATTATCCGGCCTTCTATTTTGGATGGCAATCGTCAGGAGAAAAGGGCAGGAGAGAAAGTCGGCCTGATATTAAGCCGTTTTGTGACAAGGTTTATCCTGAGAGCATACAAGCCAACTCCTGTCGATTTACTGGCCTCGAAAATGATTCGTTTGTCGTTGGAAAAAGTGCCCGGAATTCGAACGATTGGAGGACTCGATATATTTCAGAATTAAATTTTTTCAACCAAAAGAGCTTTCATTCGTTTAGTATCGAAACAAATAAATTTCAGAAAACATGTACACTGGTTTTTTACATTTACACAATACCTTACGTTGGTTAATTTTACTTAGTTTGGCCGTTACCTTGGTTAAATATGTTTACGGATGGTTGAGTAATCAGCGCTGGAATAAGACGGATAATATTTTGGGCATCGTTTTTACCTCGCTCATGGACTTACAGCTTTTAACTGGTTTGGTTCTTTATTTCTTCCTGAGCCCGATTACCAAACTGGCCATGTCTGACTTTGGTGCAGCAATGAAAGATCCTGGTCTTCGTTTTTACGCCGTTGAGCATTTTTCGATGATGCTAATTGCTGTCGTTCTGGTACATATCGGACGTGCCAAATCGAAAAAGGCCAAAACTGATTCAGCAAAGTATAAAACAGCAACTATTTTCTTCCTGATCGCCCTGGTTGTTATTCTGGCTGCTATTCCGTGGAGTAGGGTGTAGATCAATGGTCTTTTGAATGAAATCGCCACTAAGGGAAACTAAAAATTCTTTTAATGGCGTTTTTTTTTAAAATTTTATCTGAACCTTTTGTTTTTGGAGTGTACAGGAACTAAAAAGCATGATCTTTACAAAAAAGAAATACCTGATTTTGATGCTGATTATCAGTTTCTTAATTCTGGGTTTTGTGTTGATGAGTGGAGGCGGTTCCAACGATCCGAATATTTTTAATCCTGAAATATTCAGTTTTCGGCGAATTACTTTAGCTCCACTGGTAATTATTGGTTCGTATTCGGCACTAATTTGGTTAATCTTTAAAAAATCGGCGAATTGATTTTCCGGAGAAAAAATAAAGTTTTTAGCGAAAGTGAACTGATGCAGCGAATCGTTTCGGGCGATCAGGCGGCATTTAGCGAACTTTACTTGCGGTATAAAGGCAGGATGTACTACTATTTTTATCGGATGCTGGGAAATTCGGCAGATACTGCCAACGATTTTTTGCAGGAACTTTTCATGAAACTGATTGAAAAACCTGAAAGTTATAATCCGCAGTATTCGTTTTCTACCTGGCTGTATTCGGTTGCTAACAATATGTGCAAAAACGAATACCGCAAGCGAGGCATTCGTCATGAATTTCAGGAAGCTGAAGCTTTAGAACCTCAAATCGATTATTTATCGGATGCAACCATTGAACACGAACAGGTTGTCGAAAAGATTTTTGCAACACTTGATTCGTTGGGAGAAGAACATCGTTCGGCTTTCTTACTGCGGTATCGCGAGGGATTTTCGATTAAAGAAGTAGCCGAAATACTGGAACTCCCGGAAGGAACAGTCAAATCGCGGCTGTTTTATGCGAAAAAAATGCTGGCTGAGAAGCTGGAATATTTAAAAGATGAAATTGAATTTTAAGACCAACCATCATGAATAAGAATTCTGAACAATTGATTTCAAAAGCGCTTCGTAACGATCGTATTGGTGAACCCGATAAGGCCGTTGAGGATCGCCTGATGTATGCATTTTTATTGAAGAATAGCAAAACCAGAGTGAGGCAGAATTCGTTTTCGAGTTTCGCCGGATGGTTATTTTCAGTACAAAGTTTTGCTTTGAAAACCGTCATGGTGTCGATGGTACTTTTCTTTTCAATTTTCGATAACCAATTCACTTTCGACTCCGGAAAGATTGGCGCCAGCGATTCAATTTCCAGTCAACGGTTTTTGGTGGCCGATAGCGCTCATTTTATTCAGTTGGTTGATTCACTTCGTGTGGATAGTTTAAATTGATCTAAGAATCCTTTTAAATAGAAATGCCGCATAGAACGAAACTTCTATGCGGCATTTGTTTTTATGATGCATTGTTCATCCGATGACTCCAAGTCATTGGATGAACACATCAAGCGAATTTATCCAAGCTTCCCGGCAAATACCATTAGCTTTTCTTTCATGCTTTTTAATTCGGATTCCGGAAGTGTATCTGCGGCCTGTTTAATCAGTTCGTTGTACAGCGACAATTGATAGCCTGCTTCATCCAATATGGATTCTTTCTGGTTGGTCGGAAAGCTTGAATAATATTTCAGTCCTTCTTCAAGCGATTTGGCTAGCTCCTGAAACCGAACTTCACCCAATTGCTTTTGCCCGTTTCTCTCATACAAACTAGCCAACAGAATACTTTGATAATCGACAGGCCAATTTTTTAGACTCATGACTTGTTCTGCTTTCTTTAAAACTTCCATCGCTTTTTCAGTCTGTTTTTCCTCCGTCAATTGATTGGCGAGGCGGTAAAATGCATTCCTGATTTGCATGGTGGCAAACATCCGTCGGTGGTGCCAGTCGAAATTGATTTTAGGATCGGCCAGATTGTCCCAGTTGCATTTTTGCATCAGATTGGCATACAGGTTTTCGGTTTCAATTTTGCCAATATCGAGAATTGAACTGCTGTCGGTTTTCTGGTCAGTTAGCCGATAAACCAACCCGTCGTAAATCAGGTTGTTTTTCAAACCATGTTCATCGGGGTCGACCCAGGTTGTAAAGCAAATTGGACGCTTCCCTTGATTGGAGGAAATAATATCGTAGAAAGCCAGGTCTCCTTTATTAATGGCTCTTTTGTTGAGCTCAAAATGAATCGGTTCCTGATTTGGGAATTGTAGTCTGACTTTATTTACCGGAATGTAACTGATTTGTTCACCGTTTTCAACAGTCAGTTTAGTTTTCGATGAATCGCTTGCCACAAATTCAAGAATGTCGGACATGCGCTGCTCTGTCTCAATTTTGGGAACAACATACACGTAATCGAGTTGCCCGGTTTGATATTTTTCGAGCGGAATCGACATTTTCAGTGGTTCGTTTTGGTAGATTTTTCGCTGCAATTGACCGATGTACCATTCAGCCGACAAATAGGGCATAACTACGACGCGAACATCGCGGCGAATACCTTCTACTTCCTGGCAGTACCATAACGGATACGTATCGTTGTCGGCATGTGTGAACAGAATAGCATTCGGTTTGCACGATTCGAGGTAGTTTCGGGCTAAATCGCGGGCCGAATATCTTCTGGAGCGATCGTGATCATCATAGTTTTGAGACAGTAAAAGGATTGGCGATGCAAGCAGACATATTGCCAATGTGGAGGTAATCGCTAATTTTTCTTTCATCAATTTCTGAAGTTGACTGAATAGAAACAACGCTCCGAATCCAATCCAGATGCAGAAAACATAGAATGAGCCCACATAAACATAGTCGCGTTCGCGCGGTGTGTTTGGAACTTCGTTAAGATAAACAACCAATGCAAAGCTCATCAAAAAAAAGAGCAAACCCGTGACCAGAAAGTTTTGACGATCGTTCCGGTATTGAAAAGCTAATCCCAATAGACCCAGAATAAGTGGAAGGAAGTAATATGAATTTCGTCCTCTGTTTTCCTTTGCCGATGTGGGCCGGTTTTCTTGTGGTCCGGCGATCTGTTTGTCGATTAGCAGAATTCCAGATTGCCAGTTTCCGTTCAGCAATCCACCAGTTCCCTGAATGTCATTTTGGCGTCCAACAAAATTCCACATGAAATATCGGATATACATGTAGCCCAGTTGATAATTCAGAAAAAACGATAAATTTTCCTGAAAAGTTGGAATGGTGACCTCGGTTTGTTTCCCATCTTCATCGGTCGTCATAACCTTGCGCCCTTTAAAATTGAACTGTTTTTTGTATGCTTCAATGTGTTCCGGATCGGTGCTGTGCATTCGCGGAAAGAACCCGATGGTACTTGGATTGTATTCAATTTTTGCATTTAACTTGCTTTTGATGTATTTCCCATTTTCTGCAATCCAGGTTTCGCGCTCTTTGTATCCGGTGACCACCGATGCAAAATTTTCGCCGTACAATATGGGGCGTGTGCCATACTGCTCGCGGTTCAGGTAATTCAAAAGGCTGAATGTTGTTTCAGGGTCGCCCTGATTGACGGGAACATTGGCTGAAGCCCTGACAATAGTTGCTACATATGATGTGTAACCGACCAGCATAAATGTGAGGCACAACAACGCCAAATTTAGTTTAGGTAGCTGTTTTCTATGGCTGTAAATAATTCCTCCTGAAAGCGCTGCAATGAGCAAAATAACATAGGTAATTAATCCGGAATGAATAGGAAAACTCAGGCTGTTAACGAAAAACAGTTCCAGATTCTTGGATAAATCGAGAATCCCGGGGATGAAGACCTGAAGCAAAGCGACGATTCCGACTCCGCTGATCAGGATGGCTGCTATTAACCCTTTCAGCGAGTAGTTATATTTTTTGAAGTAGATGATTAGTCCAGCCGAAGGGATGACCAGTAAATTCAGCAAATGAACTCCAATGGAAAGGCCAATCAGGAAAAAGATCAATACAATCCATCGGGAAGAATCGGGTTGATCGGCTTCGCGTTCCCAGCGCGTGGCTGCCCAAAGTACAACCGCGCTAAAAAGCGACGACAAAGCGTAAACTTCAGCTTCAACGGCCGAGAACCAAAACGAATCGGTGAATGCAAACGATAAAGCTCCAATTGCTGCGGCTCCAAATTTCAGGAATAGGGGAAATTGTTTGCCTTGTTTTTGTTCCAGTTTTGAAACCAACCAAACTATAGTCCAGAAAAGGAATAGGATGGTTGCCGCACTCGCAACCGCCGAAACGAGATTGATGGAATAGGCAACATGTGTCGGATTTCCGAAGCTGAAAAGGGAAAAAACGCGCCCCAAAAGCATAAATAGCGGAGCGCCTGGCGAGTGGTTAATTTCGAGTTTGTAGGCGGAAGTTAAAAATTCGCCGCAATCCCAAAGACTTAGCGTTGGTTCAAGAGTTAGAACATAAATTAGGAGTGAGGCGACAAAAACGCCCCATCCGGTAAGGTTGTTTATCTTTTGCTGATTCATGTAGTTACTTTTTCATTCAGTACACTCCGAAATGAAAAAGTTCAGCAAAGTGGGTAGATTTTCAGATCTGACAGGTCTAAAAGGCCTGTCAGATCTGAAAATTCAATGGATTATTTCAGCAATTCAGCAGGTATTTCTTTAATCTTTTCAATTTCGATTTTCCGAATAAAAAATTCTCCACCTTCCGATTGTATTTGGATTTTTCCTTTGGTGAGCGGGACTTTCAATCCGTTTTCAACTTTGCTGCAATTGGTGTTGATCATTACCACTTGTCCGTTATCAACATGGACCGAAGTTTGTCCGAAGCAATATAAATCTACGGTGTTCCATTCTCCCAAAGGCATTTCTGCATCTTTTCCTTTTTTTATTGAGCGACCATTGTCTTTTTCGCTAAATGAAGTTGACTGACCTTCCGGCGAATAAATGTAATTTTTACCATCTTCGCTTTTTCCCACTTTGGCTTCGCAAGACGTATTGGCCATCAGGTAGGTGTCGCCCATACTTTCGTGCATCAGTTGGTGTTCGATGGTTGCCATCCAGGTTCCGAAAGCTACTCCAAACGGACCAAAGCTGTGGTAAAGTAAACCGCTGTTGCGTTTGCCATATACTTTTTCTCCCCATTTGTATTCAAGGTGAAGGTGATAGTTTCCGTATTCGGCTTTGGTAGCCAGAGAGGCAAAAATGTCGCCTGAGATATGAATGACTTTTTGTCCATCCAATTCGGTAATGCTGTAAGTTGAGGCCGGTGTTGCTTTCTTTGCGAGGTCTTCGAATCCAGTGAT
>JBBQXI010000186.1:0-7694 GCA_038209805.1 Bacteroidales bacterium
GATCAACAGGGAATGAAGAATGTTATTGTTGATTTACGCGGAAACCCTGGTGGTTACCTAAATGCCGTTATCAAAATGGTAAACGAATTTCTGGATAAAGGTGAACTAATTGTTTATACACAAGGCAATGCACAGGCTCGAAAAACGTTTCAGGCCGACAGCAGAGGAGCTTACCGCGATAAAGGAATAATTGTTTTAGTCGACGATTTCTCGGCTTCGGCCAGCGAAATATTTGCAGGAGCCATTCAGGATAACGACCGAGGTTGGATTATTGGCCGACGTTCGTTTGGAAAAGGATTGGTTCAGGAACAAATACCGTTTAACGATGGAAGCGCAGTTCGGTTGACAGTTGCCCGATATTACACTCCAAGCGGCCGGTGTATCCAAAAGCCTTACGATAAAGGAAATGACGAATATTACAAAGACATTATGGAACGCGCCATTCACGGAGAATTCCAAAAAGTTGATAGTATAAAATATGCTGATACCGTAAAATACAAAACGCTCTCCGGACGAATTGTACATGGCGGTGGCGGAATTATGCCCGATTACTTTGTTCCAGCTGATACATCAGGTTATTCAGAATATTATTCGAAAGTAACTCAAAAGGGCTTGGTTTACCAGTTCGCATTGGATTATGCCGATTCGAACCGGAAAGAACTTTCATCTTTCAAATCTGCAGCCGATTTCGAAAAATATTTCGGTAAGGTTAACATCTTAAATTTGTTTACGGCTTTTGCCGAAAAGAAAGGCGTCAAGACCAATCCCATCGATCTAAAAGTATCCTCGAAGATTATCGACAGTCAGGTAAAGGCTTACATCGCCCGCAACATCATTGGCGAAAAAGGATTTTATCCGATCATTCAAAACATCGACAAGACTTTACTTGAAGCCATCGACAAGACTAAACTTCCAATTCAACAAAATTTAATCGGTGCTGTAACTAAATAAAAGGTTGATCGTCTTACGAAGTAAAAAGTAAGCAAATCAGCATGAATTTAAAGGAATACAACCAATCGGTTGATCTTTATTCAGATAATGTTTTCCGTTTTATTCTGAAGAATATCAAGGACGAAGAGCGTGCACGTGATATCGTTCAGGATAGCTACGAGAAATTATGGCGAAACGCCGGAAACGTGAATTTTGAGAAGGTTAAATCCTATTTATTCACAACAGCTTACCACACCATGATTGATGTTCTGCGGAAAGATAAGCGGCAAACCTATATGGCCGATTACCAGATTCCGGAAGACGTGTACGATAAACAATACTCTGATTTGGCCGAAATCCTGAATATGGCAGTCGGTCAATTGCCCGAAATTCAGAGAACGGTAGTTCTGCTGCGCGATTACGAAGGATATTCGTATCAGGAAATAGGAGATATTACAAAATTGAGTGAGGCCCAGGTTAAGGTATACATATACCGTGCACGGGTTTTCCTGAAAAATTACATTGGAAAAATGGAGGTAGTCGTATGAAGATCACCAGAGATAATTACGAATCCTTTTTCATCGATTACATTGAAGGTAATCTACCAGAAAGCTTGATCGACCAGTTTCTGGATTTCTTGAACCAGAATCCCGATTTGAAGGAAGAACTTCATCTTTTTGAAGAAGTTAACCTTCCGCAAGAATTTGTTCTATTTCAGGAAAAGAAGCAGCTCCATAAAAGTGCATCTGATGAAAAACGAAGGCTTGAAAACAGTGCTATTGCTTATCTGGAAGGAGATTGGAATGCTGACGAAAACAAAACCTTAAAAGCTTATCTTTTGGATAATCCTGAATTTAAAAGAGAATACGACTTATTTGCAAAAACTCAACTGAAGCCTGACTTCGAAATAAAATATCCGGAGAAACGGAAACTATACCGAAAGTCGGGAGCTACAATTGTCATGAATTGGACTGCCCGAGCCGCTGCAGTTCTTGTCCTAATCTGGGGAATTAACTCTGTTATTCAAATGCAAAACCCACCGGAATCACCAAGAACGAATATAGAACTGGCAGAGGTATTGCCAAAAGCCACTCCTAATTCATCAGCTAAAAAAGCAGAATCAGAAAAGATGATTCAAAAAGCTACAGATCCTGCGAAAAATAAGCCTGAAAAAGTAAATACGATTCAGAAAAGAACCAAAATTGAGACGATAGAAACTCGACCTGTAGATTCGCCCCCAACCAACCGTGATTTGACTGCACTTGCACAAATTGACCCGATAGTTTCTCAACTTGATCAGGAGCCCTTAAAAGCACAACTGGCCTTCTCCCGCTCAATTAATGTGATGAAAATATATGAGTCGAAAAATGTCATGTCAGTTGAAGAGTTTCTGGCAAGCCGCGTTCAAAAAGTCGGTAAAGAAGGTCTGTTTTCGGCACAGCGAATTGCCCGCCTGGGATTAAATCTTGCCTCAGAGATTTCGGGCGAACGGATTGGATATGAGGTGAAGAATGGTAAAATTGCAAGTGTAGATTTCGAAAGTAAGTTGATGGCCTTTTCTATTCCGTTGGGAAAAAAATAGAAAGGCTGTAACATTTTAAAACACCTCGCCGTCATACCGGCAAATTTAAAACTTAAAGCCATGAAACAAATTATTCTCTCTATCATCGCAATTGCTGCATTCACGCTGAATTTAACGGCTCAGGAAACTGCACCCGACACAAAATCTACCAACCCATCTTCAGATCTGATTCTCAGTTTAGACACAGTTAATATACATAAATCGCAGGACACCAACATTGTACGAATCGGCAAAAAAGATGTCAAGGTAATTGACCATGAATATGGAACCGAAATTCTTTGGGGAAAAAATAAACACCACGAAGTTGACCCCAATAAATTCAGAGGACACTGGGAAGGAATTGGATTTGGATTTAATGCTTTTGATAAACCCGACTACAGCATGTACAATGCAACCGACAAAGATTTCATGTCGCTTAATCAGGGTAAATCATTGGAAATCGATTTTAACTTTTACGAGTTAAATATTGGCTTGTGTAAGAACTATGTCGGACTGGTTTCCGGAATGGGCTTAAGCTTTAATAATTATCGATTTGAAAACTCTTATACCTTGCAAAAAGGACAGTTCATTACCGAACCCGTTAGCCTGAATCCTGATAACCTTTCGAAAACAAAACTTGCAATAACCTACCTGAATGTTCCACTTTTGCTGGAGTTTCAGGTTCCGGTAAATCACAACGAAGGCCGTTTGTTCGTAAATGCAGGTATCATTGGAGGCGTTAAAATCGGATCGCATACGAAAGTAAAATATGGCGATAAAAAAGATAAAGACCGGAGCGGATTCAATCTTAATTCGTTCAAATACGAAGCCTCTGCACGTATCGGGTACAAAGACATTTGTTTGTTTGCCAACTATAGCCTGACTCCATTGTTTCAATCAGGCAAAGGACCCGAACTTACACCATTTACCATTGGAATTAGCTTTCTAAATTAAACAGCAAATAGTTCAGAAGACCAGAAAGGAGTTTATCGAGTCAGATAGACTCCTTTTGCTTTTGATTACTTACCTTTGACAAAGATTTGACCATTGATCTATTGACAATCTACTATTTATTGGAGTTAACAAAATCAATAGTAAATCAATGTCGTTTAATTAGTGTCGTCATTGCGAACAAAGTGAAGCAATCTGTTAATTTATAGATTGCTTCGTTCCTCGCAATGACGATCCTTAATCGTATTTTTTCTTATCTAAACGACATTGAATCGTAAATAACAAATAGTCGCTTTCAAAATGAAACACCTGTTTTTCATTCTTCTGGCATCCTTCGCTTCACTTCTGGCATTCGCCCAGGAAAATGACTCTATCATTGTCGTTCAGAGTCCAAAAGGCAGGCTCTCCGGCCTGATTGATGTACAGGATTTAACGAATGAAGGCTACAACTACTGGGATGAGAAATTTGAAGGCCACTGGTCAGGGATTGAATTCGGATTTAATGGATTGGCAAACGCCGATTACAGCATGTATACGGCTTCGGAAAACCACTTCCTCGACAACGATCTGTTTCGCTCAAATGTGTTAAACCTCAATATCCTGCAATACTCAAGAGGTTTCCAGCAAACCAGAAATAATATTGGCATTGTTACTGGTGTAGGATTGAGTTTCCAAAGCTATCATCTGGATGACAATACGACCATTTCGATCGACGAAATCAAGAAGATACATCCTTCAGTGATCTATTACGATTCCAGCCAAAAATCAAAGTTTTCCATTGCATATCTGGAAGTTCCATTACTTGTCGAGTTTCAAATCCCAATTCGCAATAAAGCCAACCGCCTTTATTGCGCCACAGGTGTTACAGGAGCTAAAAAGGTCGAATCGCATTCGAAATTGAAATACCGGAAAGACGGAAAAAGGGAAAAATTAAAATCACCAGGCGATTACTCAATTAACGATTACAAAGTAGCTGCAACATTCCGCATGGGTTATCGCTGGGTGAATCTTTTTGCATCCTATGATATCGTGCCTTTATTTGAACGCCGTCGCGGACCTGTCATTTATCCTTTCTCGTTTGGATTTAAACTAATCTCATTCTAAGAGAACTTGAAATAAGGCCTTTTGCGGTATGACGTGTTTCCAGATATTAAACAGATCATAAATTAAATTGATTCCAAAAATTATGGTTTTGGCAATGCAAAATAAAACGTACTTCCTTTCCCCATTTCCGATTCAACCCAAATTTTTCCGCCCATCAATTCTACCAGGTTTTTCGAAATCGCCAAACCCAGTCCATTACCGCCAAAACTCCGGGTATTTGAAGTTTCAACTTGCCTGAAACGCTCAAATATTCGTTCATAAAATTCATTAGGAATACCAGCTCCTGTGTCTTTCACGTGGAATTCGACCATCTCATCAGCTAGCCTGTAGCCTATTTCTATAAAACCTTCGGACGTAAATTTCAGGGCATTACTAATTAGGTTATTAATAACCTGAAATAATCTTTCAGGATCAGCAAAAACAAAAACATCCTTTTCTGATTCCAATTCCGGGGAAAAGGTTTTCAATTCCAGATTTTTTTCTTTAGCCTTAATCTGATTTACGGCATGAATATTTTCGAGCCATGATTTTACATTCATTTTTTTGCACCGAATTTTTATTTCGCCGGATTCAATTTTTGAAATATCCATGATATCGCTGATGATGTTCAGCAAATTGTTCCCGTTTGTAGTAATGTGCCGAATAAATTCTTTTTTTTGTTCAGGTTCAAAAGCCTCATCCGCCAACAGCTCCGAAAAACCTATAATACCATTTAACGGCGTTCTGATTTCGTGACTCATATTTGCCAAAAATGCCGATTTTAGCCGGTCGCTTTCCTCAGCTTTTTTCATTGATATTGTTAATTCATTAGTACGCTCATCGACCTTCGATTCCAGGGTTCTATTCACATGGGCAATTTCAGCATTTCGATTGTCTAATTGAATGTTAAGAAAGAAATCTCTTCTTTTATAATATTCAATGTTATAGGCTGCAAACATACCAATCACATTTGCCGAAATAAAAAAGAAATTGTTGTTGAAAATTAAGTTTGAATCAGCTGAAGAGAAAAATATTAAACCAGTATTGAAAAGAATAAGTGTGATTAAGCCAGCTATTGATGCTAGAAGAAACCTCAACGAGATAAAAAAATATCCAGCCGAAAAAACCAACATTAATCCTAAATAATAGGCATAATTCAGAGGAATCGCCACAGTCATTAGGGTTATTCCTGTTCCTCCAACAATGAAGCATATGAAAAGAAGCTCTTGCCAAATATGAATAAAGCATTTACAAAACGATAAAAGAAAAACGAATAAAAATAAGGGTATAACAACAAAAAACCGTATTGCATGAAAAAGACCTGTATATTCTATCGTGACCCTGTTGTCGAGATACCCAAATACGGCATATAAAAAAGTAACAACTAAAAATGAAATCCTGAATTGAAAAAGTGAGTCGTGAAAATATTTAATCCGAAAATCTTTTTCAAATAAGTCTGTAAATGATAAGGTAATCTTATTCAGATACATTTTAATTTGAGGATCAGAACCGTTTTGCTTTTCTATTCGATAGATGTCTCTCAATGGGATGAAATGGTTTAGTTTCTATTTGTTTTTCAATAAAGGTAAGGTAAAATAAAACGTGCTCCCTTTTCCCAATTCCGATTCAACCCAAATTTTTCCACCCATTAATTCAATCAGATTTTTTGAAATTGCCAGGCCCAATCCATTACCGCCAAATTTGCGGGTATATGAAGCTTCCACTTGGCGGAAACGATCAAATATTTTGCTGTGATTTGGCAATGAAATGCCAATCCCGGTATCTTTTACATAGAATTCCACAAGGCCTTCAATCTGTTTGAAACCTACTTCGATATACCCCTTAGCTGTAAATTTTAGGGCATTACCGATTAAGTTATTAAACACCTGTTGCAACCGTTCTTTGTCGGCCACTACGAAAATTTCCTGACCGTCTTCAGGAATATTTAAATTAAAATGAAGCAACTTAGTTTCGGCCTGAAGAATAAACCTTACTTTGATTTCGTCCATTAACTTACTGATTTGAACTTTCGACTTCCGGATGGTTATTTCACTGGCTTCGATTTTCGAAATATCAATAATATCGCTGATAATGCTGAGCAAATTATTTCCGTTACCAATAATGTAGTGGATAAATTCATTTTTCTGCTTCTCATCAAAATAGTTATCCGCCAACAGCTCCGAAAAACCGATGATGCTGTTTAGCGGTGTGCGTATTTCGTGGCTCATATTAGCCAAAAATGCTGACTTTAACCGATCGCTTTCCTCTGCTCTTTCTTTAGCTACAATCAAGTCAACTTCCATTTGCTTGCGCAAACTGATGTCTTCTTTTATAGCAATGTAGTTTGTAATTTCTCCCCGATCGTTTTTGATGGAGGTCATGGTCGCCCATTCCCAATACAATTCACCATCTTTTCTATGATTATGGAATTCGCCACGCCACACACCACCTGACGATATCGTTTCCCATAGTTCCTTGTAACTTTCAGCTGGCATTTCCCCCGATTTCAGGATCCGTGGATTTTGCCCGATGGCCTCTTCTTCCGAATATCCGGTTATTTCACAGAATTTTGGATTGACGTACTCAATGTTGCCCTCAACATCGGTAATAACAATGGTTGAAGGGCTTTGCTCAATACTCTTCGATAGCTTTTGAATGGTTTCGTGGGTTTTTTTCTGTTCTGTAATATCGCGGCCAATCCCCACCATGCCGGTAGTTTTTCCTTGCTGATCAATTATTGGGACTTTTGAAGTTAACAGCCACCGTTGGGAACCATTTTTATCAACAAATATTTCCTCCCGGTTGATGACAGGCTCTTGTGTTTGAATAATTTTCAGATCGTCTTCGTAACCTCGCTGCCCAATTTCATTGGTGAATGTTTCGAGATCGGTTTTTCCCAGCACTTCGGCTTCGGTCTTCGCCCCAATCACTTCCAAATCGGCCTTGTTGGCAACTAATTTGCGTCCATTATTATCTTTCACATAAATGGTTACCGGCAAATTATCAATCAGGGTACGCAGTAACTTTCGCTCATTCTGAATGGTTTCCAGATTCAGTTTGCGTTCGGTGATGTCCTGTAAAGCTCCATGCATCCGGATGGGGTTCCCTTTTTCATCCAGTTCAAGTTTTCCGGTACCATAAATCCAGCGTTCAGCGCCATCGTTGATGC
>JBBQXI010000187.1:0-7656 GCA_038209805.1 Bacteroidales bacterium
ATCGAAAGAGATAAAATACGACGGAATGGCATCGGGTGGAAGTATTTTTTCGTAGGCTTGCATGATCGCCCGATGGAAAAACGGATGTTTCATGTAACGCTTGTTCACGAAAAAGAATTGTTCGCCAAAGGTTTTGCGGGAAAATTTGGGCTGCCCAATAAACCCGGATATTTTCACCAAGCTCGTTTTCGTGTCAATCGGAATCAGGCTCTGGTTGATATTCTTTCCGAAGATGGAAACAATACGAACCCGTTTGTTTGCGCCAGCCAGTTCGTAAATGGCCGATCCGTTGTGGTGCAGCGAAAGTGAAATTTCAGGATTGGCCAACGCAATGCGCTGTATTTCGTTGATGATGTGCTTCAATTCTGCCGGATTCGACTTCAGGAATTTACGTCGCGCCGGAACATTAAAAAACAGGTTTTTAATCTGGAAATTGGTTCCGTTGGCGCAACTAACCGGTTCCTGAGTGATGATGTTCGATCCGGAGATGTGAATGAAAGTTCCCAGATCGTGATCGTGCTCTTTGGTGCGGAGTTCAATATCTGCAATGGCTGCGATGGAAGCCAGCGCTTCGCCGCGAAATCCCATGGTGCGAATCGCAAAAATATCGTTGGCTGATCTGATTTTTGACGTGGCATGGCGCTCAAAGGCCATTCGGGCATCGGTGTCCGACATACCGCTGCCGTTATCGATGATTTGGATCAGTGTGCGTCCGGCATCTTTAATGTTTACTTTGATCTGAGTTGCTCCCGCATCAATCGCATTCTCAACCAATTCTTTTACCACCGAAGCAGGTCGTTGAATGACCTCGCCCGCAGCAATCTGGTTGGCAACCGAATCTGGAAGTAATTGAATAATATCTGCCACGTTTTCGTTTTCTGTTTCGGAATTAATTGATGACAAAACTAACAATTGTTCGGGTAGTTCGAAAATTAAGTTCAGAGTTCGAAATGCCTAAAGTTTGGAGTTTAAAATTCGGTACTTAGGCTCAATTCGTTAATTTCATTTTCAAATCTCGAAATTTTCTTCTGTCTTCTGTCTTCGGTTTCCGGTCTTCTGATTTCCAACTATTTCAAATCTTTCCCAAAAATACGGAATCGCTTGTAGACACGACCGCCCATCTTCTCCATTTCAGCCCGTACTTTGGTATTGTATTCCAGTTCAAGATGCGAATCGATAACTGTTTTTCCCTGAATGATGGCCGATTGCATGAGCTTTACACCCATCATAACGTCAAGTCCTTTGCCGCGGTAATCAGGATCGATACCACCCAACAGCAAGTTGAGTTGTTTCGTTTTTCGGGCAGCAGCAAAAATTCGAAAAATTCCCAGTGGGAATAAATATCCTTTTGCTTTTTTAATTCCATCACCGATATGCGACATGGCAATGACAAAAGCCACAACTTCGTTTTTGGAGTTTACCACTATTTTGATAAAACGCGGATTAATCAGGAACAGATAGCGGTTGGCAAAATCATCCATTTCGGCTTCTGTAAATGGAGTGAATCCATAAATTTCGGTGAAAGTCTGGTTTAGCAGGCGAAGAACCTTGTGGATATAGGGTTTTACTTTTCTGCGCGAGGTAAATTCCAGAATGCTTAATCCGGCGTTCATGCGGATCGCCCGTTCCTCTATTTTTAGGTAAAACTCCGGAATCGGGTTTGGAACTTTGATCTGATAAACAACTAAATCGACTTCTTTGGAGTAGTTATTCTTTTCAAGCAATTCGCTTTGGTATGGGAAATTGCAGTTCGAAGCAATAACTGCCGGTTCATCAAATCCTTCAATCAGAAATCCTTGAGGATCTTTATCTGAAAATGCCAATGGGCCAACCAACCGATCCATTCCTTTCTCTCGTGCCCAATTTTCAACCGATTGAATTAAAGCAGAGGAAACTTCTTCATCATTCCAGGTTTCGAAAAAAGCAAAGCGTGCATTATTTTCCTGATGCTTTTCGTTGTATTTACGGTGGATGATGCCCATGATCCGCCCAACAGCTTGTTTGTTTCGGAAGGCAAGCAATAAAATGGTGTCGCACGAATCAAACGATTTGTTTTTCTTCGGACTGAAAAACTCCCAGTCGTCCATGTAAATTGGAGGAACCCAATTGGGGTGATTTTGATGGATAGCGGCGGGCAAATGAATGAATTTACTGAGATCTTTTCTGGTGTGAACTTCCCGAATTTCTATTTTCTGAAGTTTTTCATTTTGAACTGTTGTTTGCTCCATTTGCCTTTAAATAGCTATTGTTCTTAGTGAAGTAGAGTTTCTCGACAAAATGTGATTTTTATTGAATTATATTTATCTCCGATAATAACGATCAGTATGTATTCTCTCTCCTTTCAATGCAATATTAAATCTATCTAAGTATGCACTATCAGCGTACCGTTCATCTGTGAAAATAATATATGCTACTTGTTTGTCATAACCATCACTGGAGTTGAGGGTAATCTTTTCTATTTCCCCATATTTTGAATAAAGAGTTTTAATCTCTTTTTCAGTGCAGTTCTTTGGTATATACTTAACAAAGAGAGTTCTTTTGTCTGGATTTAATTTCTTCTTCCCTGTTAAAAATGGCATCATTTCATTTCGAATATACCACAAGGCTTTTTGGATGTAATCTTTATCAACGGTATTCTCAGAATTCTCAAATGCTGAATGCAAGACCTTTTGAGCTTCATTTAAATATCGCTCAAAGTCATCTTTAGCTTTATTTTTTATTCTATTATTCTTCTGTTCATTGTAAGTTTCCTCACATCTCTTTGCTAAATCAATTAGAGCTCTCCCTTTTTGGTCAAGAAGGAAGGAGTTATTTATTAAACTAGGGTATCGGCTAATGGTATCATTCACAAAATCTACTACGGCTTTATCGTCACCAAACTTTTTTAGTGTATGGGCAACTTTCAATAACTGTTTCTCTTCCAATCTTCCATTTAGGGCTATGTTTAATAACTGACGAGACAATATTTTTGCTTTCTCATCAATTATTAAGCTTAGAGTTTCAGAAATTACTACAAGCGTATTTGAACGGATTTGGGTGAAATCAATTTCTTTTGATGTAATAAAATCAAATACATTTTTAGGTGTGTCAAGTAGGTTGTTTACTTCACAAAACAATTCTAATGCTCGGTAATTATAAGAATCAGTTTCTAATACTTCGTTAAGTTTTCTTAAGGCAGAGGAATAGTCTCGAATTACAATGTCACTTTCAGCTTCAGAAATTTGTCTCATTATCCGATGTCTTGGATGAGCAGGAAGAATACAAGTTATGCTTTCATCATCAACTTGAAAGATGGGTGTCGGACACCCTTCTTCCTTCATTGATGTAATGATTTTTTCAATACCAGAACCTTGATGCTGAGCCAAATTTAATTTGTGGAATATTCGACCAAATGCTTGGTTTCTCCATGATGCTTTTGCTTTTCCTTCTAAAAATTTTCCTTTATCTGAGTTAAATGGAAGCCCTCCAGGTGAATATATTTCTATTCGATCAGAAAAGACTTCTACTCTTGTGGGTTGATCTGTTTCATAGTCTCTATGCACTATCGCATTTACTACGGCTTCTTTTAGTGCAATTTTTGGATATTTGGATTGATTAGCATTTTCAGAACCTTTATCGATGGCAATAGTTGATTCAACATTTAGTAATTCTATTAATTTGTTGGCTTGTTCAACAACACTTCCAGTTATCCATTGGGTCTCAGCTTGTTGTTTCCCTTTGTCAACGCCATCGAAGATGGTAAAAATAGAATAGGCTCCAACACAGAAATCAATAGGACTTTTACCAAAAACCATTAGTGTGAAATTTTTGGGATGCAAGGGTTTATCGACACCCAGTCTTCCAAGTAACGGAGGAATAAACTCTTCAATTTTTTCTTTGTCGGAGAGATAATCTGTAATTGCCTTATTATTTGACCATAATTTCATATTTTGCAAATACTGTCTAAGGACAAGCTCGTCAATGTCGGTAATTATTGCTTTTTGATTAATTCTTTTATCCCATGGCTCAAGTTGACCTTTCCTTCGTAAAAGTTCTCGAATAAAGCCATTTGTTGCCTCTTTAGTGTTGTAGTCTGTTTTAATAAAATATCTTGGGATGTCATCTCTATCATTTTTATAAGTATGGGCATATGGAGTTGCGTCAATTGTAAAAACAAGGATTTTTTTACTTGGATCATTAATTACATCTAATTCGTCAACTTTTGGATTGATTGGTGGATTAACCCTTGTTGCGTTGGTGCAATTATTTATTATCGTTTCTTTAACTTCCTTTAATCTTTGAGCAGTTAATCCAATATATTCAACAGATTGAAATCCATTTGCATCTTTAGTTTCTCTGGCTCCGCAGACAATATAGCCACCGCCCAGATTTAGAAAATCATTGGCGAAAGCGACAATTGTTTCTATTACATCTGGTATTCTCGCAACATTTTCTTTCCACTCTACAACCGCACTTTCACGAGTAGCAAGTTCTGATAAATTTATAGAATTGTCCATTTTTTTATCTTCTTAGTTCAATTTCAAGAACTCCTTTTCAAATATTTAATGTTTTTTGATCAGAATCCTTCGTTACAGGGTTTAATTTCTCTGGTGCTTCACAAATTTAGGATATTCAATTTGTTTTCAATTCTGATTTGTAAAATATTTCTTCTGTGTTTTATTCAAACCATTAAAACTTATCTTTGCTCATCTTAAAAATTTAGATCATTGACTACGACTCCGAAATACGTTGAAACCCCTTTGATGAAGCAGTATTATGCTGTCAAAGCAAAACATCCTGATGCCGTTTTATTGTTTAGGGTAGGCGACTTTTACGAAACTTTTGGCGAGGACGCCATTCGTGCCTCAGGAATTCTGGGAATTACGCTTACCCGCCGTGCCAACGGTTCGGCCAGCTATGTTGAACTGGCCGGATTTCCATACCATGCGCTCGATACCTATCTTCCAAAGCTGGTTCGTTCAGGTGCACGTGTGGCTATTTGCGAGCAGTTGGAAGATCCGAAAATGACCAAAAATATTGTAAAACGCGGCATTACAGAACTAGTAACTCCGGGAGTTTCGTACAATGACAACATTTTGGAACACCGCGAAAATAACTTTCTGGCTTCTGTTCATTTCGACAAAAAATTAGCCGGGATTGCGTTTTTGGATATTTCGACCGGCGAATTCCTGACTGCCGAAGGTTCGTTTGAGTACATCGATAAATTGCTTAGCTCTTTTCAACCGAAGGAAGTTTTGTTTCAGAAGGGGAAAGGAGCCGATTTTACTGCTTTGTTCGGAGGGAAATATTATACCTTTTCGCAGGATGACTGGGTTTATACCGAAGATGCGGCGAACGACCGGCTGATGCGACATTTCGAAACCAAATCGCTCAAAGGGTTTGGTGTTCATGAGCTTAATTACGGGATCATTGCTTCCGGAGCGATTCTTCATTATCTGGATTTGACGCAGCATCACCAAACCAAGCACATTGTCAATTTGTCGCGCATCGAAGAAGATAAATACGTTTGGCTCGATCGTTTTACTATTCGTAACCTCGAACTTTTTAATTCGATTAACGAAGGCGCAAAAACACTGGTTCAGGTGATCGACAAAACCATCTCGCCGATGGGCGCCCGTTTGCTGAAACGCTGGATTGCCCTGCCTTTGAAAGAAATTGCAGCCATCAACAATCGTCAAAATGTGGTGGAATACTTGGTGAAAGACGAAAGTCTGAAAGAGAATCTGGAAGAGCACATTCGTCAGGTGGGCGATTTGGAACGTATTATTTCGAAAGTTGCCGTTATTCGTATCAACCCGCGCGAAGTGGTGCAGTTAAAACATGCCCTTCAGGCTATTGCGCCTATCAAAGAAATTTGCGATCAAACCGACAGCCCGAATTTGAAACGTTTTGCTGAGCAGCTTAATCCTTGCGAATCGATACGCACACGTATCGAAAAGGAAATTCATCCCGATCCGCCGGCACTGATCAACAAAGGCCACGTCATTGCTTCAGGAGTTTCACCCGAATTGGATGAGTTGCGCGAACTTGCTTTCTCCGGAAAAGATTACCTGGCCAGGTTGCAGGAACGTGAGGCTGAACGCACAGGAATTACAAGCCTGAAGATCTCGTTCAATAATGTGTTTGGCTATTACATTGAAGTTAGGAATACACACAAAGATAAGGTTCCGCCGGAATGGATTCGTAAGCAAACACTGGTTGGAGCCGAACGTTATATTACCGAAGAACTCAAAGAATACGAATCTAAAATTCTGGGTGCTGAAGAGAAAATTCAGGCCATTGAGATTCGCTTATTCAATGAACTGGTTGTTGCACTGGCCGAATATATTCAGGCTATACAATTGAATGCCGCTATTGTTGGACAGCTCGATTGCCTTTTGTCGTTTGCCACAACTGCCATTGAGTACAAGTATTCGCGTCCTGAGATTAACGATTCGAAAGACATCATCATCAAAGGAGGCCGCCATCCGGTAATCGAACATCAGTTGCCTATGGGCGAATCGTATATTTCGAACGATGTGACCCTGAATCAGGACGATCAGCAGGTAATTATCATTACCGGACCCAACATGGCTGGTAAGTCGGCTTTGTTGCGGCAAACAGCCTTGATTGTGCTGATGGCTCAGGTTGGAAGTTTTGTTCCGGCTGAAGCTGCGCAGATAGGCTTTGTCGATAAAATATTCACAAGGGTAGTGGCGTCCGACAATATTTCGCTGGGCGAATCAACTTTTATGGTGGAGATGAACGAAGCAGCCAGTATCCTGAACAACATTTCTGACCGAAGCCTGATTCTGCTTGATGAACTTGGTCGCGGAACTTCAACCTACGATGGTATTTCCATAGCGTGGTCGATTGTGGAGTACATTCACGAACATCCGAAAGCCAAAGCAAAAACCATGTTTGCGACGCACTATCATGAACTGAACGAAATGGAGAAGTCGTTTGGTCGGGTGAAGAACTTTAATGTTTCGGTAAAAGAAGTGAGCAATAAAGTGATTTTTCTGCGTAAGTTGGTTTCGGGTGGAAGCAACCATAGTTTTGGTATTCATGTGGCCCGAATGGCCGGAATGCCGCCTTCTGTTGTTCGTCGAGCCGACGAAATTTTGCTTCAATTGGAAGATACGCACCGAAAAGAAGGCCTTTCGAAGCCTTTGGAGGGCATGGCCGAGAAAAGAGAAGGTTTCCAGATGAGTATTTTTCAATTGGACGATCCGGTGCTGAAACAAATCCGCGACGAGATCAAAAATCTGGACATCAATGAACTGACTCCTTTAGAAGCCTTAAATAAGCTGAACGATATTAAGAAGATTACTGGTTTGGATCGGCCTTTCAAAAAATAATGCACCGAAAACGCCTAAAGTTTTAATCCTTTTTTGGAGAAAGAAAAAATAGGTATATATTTGCATCGCTGTTTTCGAAAGCACTAAACAGTACGTTCTAATCCGAAAAATGCTGCAATTTCCACCAGATTGCGGGATAATATTGAAAAAGGCATCATTGATTTTGAGTCTATCAGAATCAGTAAATATTGCGAGAATAGCTCAGTTGGTAGAGCACGACCTTGCCAAGGTCGGGGTCGCGAGTTCGAGTCTCGTTTCTCGCTCTTTTTAAGGAGGCCCGGATGGTGGAATCGGTAGACACGCAAGACTTAAAATC
>JBBQXI010000188.1:0-7637 GCA_038209805.1 Bacteroidales bacterium
GATGCTTAATCTCGCTTTCGGTTTCTTTAATGACAATGATTTTTGGAAGTGCCATAAATATGTATTTATAATATAGTCCAATAATAACAAAAAAAATCCAATTATGCAAATTGGACTATATTATATTTACATTTGGTATAATATCCAGATACTCAAAAAAAAATCTTATTTTGGTGGGTATTAATTTGTTGATGGAGATTATCTAAGAACCTAACGAATCACAAATATGAAAAGGAGTTTAAAAATTGCATTAATAAGTATTGGGTCATTAGTGTTGTTTTTAGTTATTGCAGGACTTGTTGGTTGGTTTTATCTGAGTTCCAAGTTCCTCGCGTTTGAAAAAGATTTTGCTGAAAATAACAACCTCAAAGAACTTACTGTTGATGGGTATAAATTCCTCGACAGAAATGGGAACGGCAAGCTTGATATTTATGAAGACGACCGAAAGTCAATTGAAGAACGTGCTCAGGATTTGCTCTTCCAGATGACAACTGAGGAAAAAATCCATCTATTAAAGGGATCGGGTCTTGCCTCGGCTATGGGCAGTGGTGATCCTAAAACTGGCATTGCGGGTGCCGTCGGTACCATTGTTCCTACGCCACGGCTTGGTATTCCAACTGTTTATTTATCTGATGGTCCGGCAGGATTGAGAATTGAACCAAAACGCAAGAATGAAGACAGAACTTATTACTGTACGGCTTTCCCGATCGGCACCATGCTTGCATCGACCTGGAATACCGACCTTGTGAAAGAAGTTGGGAATGCCATGGGTAATGAAGCTCTTGAGTATGGACTGGATGTCATTCTTGGGCCTGGAGCTAACATTCAACGCAACCCGCTTTGCGGCCGGAATTTTGAATATTATTCAGAAGATCCGGTTCTTTCCGGATGGATTGGAGCTTCCTGTGTCAATGGAATACAATCGAATGGAGTGGGTACTTCTGTGAAGCATTTTGTTGCCAATAATCAGGAAACCAAACGATCAATGAATGATGCCCGAATCTCAGAGCGGGCACTTCGCGAAATATACCTGAAAGGGTTCGAAATTATTGTGAAAAAATCGCAGCCATGGACCATTATGTCGTCATACAACAAGTTAAACGGAACCTATACTTCGGAAAGTAAATGCCTGCTAACAGCTGTTTTGCGAGATGATTGGGGATTTAAAGGACTCGTTATGTCAGACTGGTTTGGAGGGCAAAATGCTCCGGCGCAAATAAAGGCAGGTAATGACCTGTTGGAACCGGGTACAAAATTCCAATGGGATGCATTGAAAAAGGCCGTCAAGAGTGGGGATCTACCGATTTCATTTGTCGATACTTCCGCTAAACGGATACTCAAGTTGATTTTGTCATCAAAGAAAATGCAGCGGGCAGTAATCCAGAATAATCCGGATTTGAAAGCACATGCACAGATTGCACAACAATCGGCCGCAGAAGGTATTGTATTGCTTAAAAATGAGAATACCCTGCCTCTTCGAAGTCAGAATAATGTAGCACTGTTTGGAGTTACGTCATACGATTTTATAGCAGGTGGAACTGGTTCAGGAGACGTAAATGAAGCCTATACCGTTTCGCTGGGCGAAGGCTTAAAAAATAAGGGATATGAAATAAACAAAGTGATCGAAAATAGTTTTGAAGCGCATAAAGCTGCAAACGCAAAGGCCTTTGTAAAACCGGAAGGCATGAATGCCATGTTTCAAATGTATAATCCGCCACAATGGATTCCTTCATCCGAAGAGATTGCTCATAGTTTAAGTTCAGCCAATATTGGAATCATCACCATTGGAAGAAACAGCGGAGAAGGCGCTGACCGGAAAGAAAAAGACGACTTTCTGCTGACTTCGATGGAACAGCAATTAATAGAAGAGATTTGCAAGACATTTCATGACGCAGGCAAAAAAGTTGTTGTAGTATTGAATATTGGAGGAGTGATTGAAACTGCTTCATGGAAAAACCTACCTGATGCTATCGTGCTTGCATGGCAAGGTGGACAAGAAGGTGGAAACTCGGTTGCTAAAATTTTAAGCGGCGAAATCAATCCGAGTGGGAAACTTCCAATGACTTTCCCAATTCATCTGAGCGACCATGCCTCGACTACAAACTTCCCGTTAGATAGCAAACCCATGGGAATGTTCGACATGGTAGGTTCTACCGGAACGAGACCTGAAAAAGATCAGGTTCGGAATCATGACTATACGAACTATGAAGAAGGTATTTATGTGGGATACAGACATTTTGATACAGCCAATGTTGAGGTATCTTATCCGTTTGGCTATGGCTTATCATATACCCAATTTAAGTATAGCGACATGGCTGTTGCTGTAATGAATGATACGATGAATGTTGATATTACGGTCAGCAATACGGGTGACACAAAAGGGAAAGAAATTGTACAGATCTATTCGTCAAAACCGGATTCGAAAATTGACAGATCGGTTCAGGAGTTAAAAGCTTTTGCCAAAACACCAATTCTGAATCCAGGAGAAGCAGTAAATCTGACATTAAAAATTCCGCTTAATGACTTGTCTTATTGGAATGAAGAGAGTGCAAAATGGACTTTAGAAAAAGGGCAATATACGGTACATGCCAGTTCTTCTTCGCGGGATATTCGATTGAGTAAGGATGTCATCATTGAATAATTAGTAATTGAATTAGCGTATCCTGTCAGATATTCTTGACAACTTTTGCAGGAATTCCAGCTACAACAGTGTTCGCTGGAACATCTTTGGAAACAACTGCTCCGGCAGCAACCACGGCATTTTCGCCAACAGTAACACCGGGCAGAATAGTAGCACCGGCACCAATCCAGGCGTTTCGTTTTATTATCACAGGCTTTACAAAAAGTGCTTTCCGCTCGGCGGGATTCAGTGGATGGCTCTCGGTGATAACGCTTACTTTGGGGCCAATCAGCACATCGTCTTCAATCGTTATTCCGCCAATATCGAGGAATGTACAGTCGTGATTGATAAACACATTTTTACCCATGCTGGTAAAAATCCCCAAATTGATATGAAACGGAGCAAGTACTGTTGTGCTTGTATCTATCTGTGCACCTGTAATTTCGCTCAACAATTGCCGTATACGGTTGATGTCGGCAGATGCATTCATTTCTGCCGATAATTTCATGGTACGCGTAACAGTATCAAAAATCTTTGAATACTCCAGGTCATCAGACCGAACGGCTTCTCCGGATTGTAATCTTTCTAAAATGTCCATCTCAATTTTAAACTTTATTTTTAGGAACTGCTATTCAGGTATTTTTTCAATAATTGCTGATAGGTTTCCGGAGTATCTATATCTTCCAAAAGCTCATCACCATCCAAAAGTATTAAATTTTCTTCGTGGCGCTTAATAATTTTTTTGGCTCCTTCGTCACTTTTTAGTTCCGAAAGTTCGCTGAAATAGTATTCATCAAAAAGCACAGGTACACCTGTCCATCCTGAAGCAGATTGTGAAACGATGATTTGTCGGGATCCAGACTGAAAGACGTCCAGCATTTTTTGAAGGTAGGAAGTTGCGATCAATGGTTGATCGAGCAGTGTGATTAAAACCCCGTTTACATCCGGAAATTTTTGTTTGACGTGACTTATTCCAAGAGATAGGGAGGTTCCCATTCCTTGCTCCCAATTATCGTTTATCACGATCTGTATGGGATAATTTTGAACGATTGATAAGACCAATTCGGAGAAAGCGCCCACAACCACAAAAACCGGTTGCGTTGTTTTTAGCATCACCTGAATTTGATGTTCAATCAGTGTTTGCTTTCCCCAGGGCAACAGTTGTTTTGGTTGTCCCATCCGGCTTGAAGCACCTGCGGCCAACAGTAAAATCGGAATTTCAGCCATGGATTGAGCCCACTTTATTTCGTAATGATTCAGTCTTCGTATTTCGAATTGTACCCAGAATTTCAGCCAGAATGGAAACGGCAATTTCCGAAGCAGTCTCTGCACCAATGTTGATTCCTGCGGGACTGTGAATTTGTTCCAGAAATTCGGTTGAAATATCGGGAAAATAGTCGAGCAAAGTTGACAATAGTCGTTCCCTTCGGTTTATTGAACCGACAATGCCAAGGTAAGCAGGTCTGATATCTTTCAGCGCCATCAAATACTGAACATCTTTATTATAACTGTGTGTCATTATAACTACGGCCGTTTGCTCGTCAACAGCTGACGTGTCGATATTTTCGAAAAACGGAGAGATCAAAGCGTCAGCACCCGGAAAATAATCACAGGATTTTGATTCATCGGCAGAAGCAACAATAGTTACTTCCCAGCCCAGCAATTTGGCTGCCTGACACAATTGAACAGCATCGTGTTCAGCTCCAAAAATATACAACTGAAACAGGGGATCGAATTTTTGAGAAAAGCATTCCTGATCATCAATCTGCACTGATTCAAAAAATGGATTTAAGGAATAGGCTTTCCCATTCAAGATTGCGACTGTTCCGGCATTTTTATATTCGCCTACTTCAGGATAGTAATAAGCATCCATCCTGCAGTTCTGTCTGTGTTTCAATGCAGATTCAAAGTTTTTTAAAAGTTCTTCAGAAAGAAAAACTGGTTCGATTAAAATATGAAGGATCCCTTCGCAGCCGATTCGCAAACGACCATCGTAGGTCATTAATTTTGCTTTCCCGCTTTTAAATACACTCTGTGCCTGTCGTTCTATTTCAGTTTCAACGCAGCCACCACTAACTGCACCCACCGAATCACCATCTTCGTTGAAAACCATACGAACCCCCGGTCGCCTATAAGAAGAACCTTCCAAATCGACCACAGTAACAAAAACAACTTTTTCCCCCAGTTGCTGCCAGGTTTTAATCGTTTGAAATAAAAGTTTTATTTCGTGTGTCATTGGTAAATCATGGTTATAAATATTTAACATCCTTTCACTAGAGTCGTGTTAACCAACACTTGTCGCAGCGTCATGCCGAACTTGTTTCGGCATCTCTCTGTCGATGAGACCCTGAAACAAGTTAAGGGTGACATGCACTCGACAACATGACATTAGATGCTATTCAAAACTGTTTTTAATAAATGGTTGATGACGGTATCTATCCCCGGTTGCTTTATATAAAGCATTTGCCAATGCGCCCATCACAGGAGGATAAGGTGGTTCGCCAAGACCGGTTGGATGAATCTCATTCTGAACAAAGTGAACTTCAATCTCTTTGGGAGCTTCGGTATGTCGGATCAAACGATATGAATCGAAATTATCCTGATCGGGTTGGCCTTTACTGAAAGTGAGTTGCCCATACATCGACTGCCCAATTCCATCCACAATGGCACCTTCAGTCATGTTAATTGCGGCATCCGGATTCACAACAATTCCACAATCGATAGCAGCATAAACTTTTTGAATGACAGGATTATCTTTATCTCCGGTAAGATCGACCACATTTGCTACATACGAACTGTGACAGAAATAAGCCGCAACTCCGCGATTTTTTCCGGCAGAATCTTTATCCCAGCCTGATTTGTCGCGCACCAATTCAATTACTCCGGCATAACGGGCTGCATCGTAGTCGTTTTTTTCTCCAACCGGATTTTCCTTTGCCCGTTTCAAAAGATCGAGACGAAACTGGATGGGATCTTTGCCTATCGCTTCAGCCACTTCATCAAGGAACGACTGCTCGGCAACTGCATTGAAGTTGGAGCCGGGTGCCCTCATTGCTCCAACACTAATGTTCGATTCAATGGCCCAACTTTCGGCCAGGTAATTATCAACTGCTCCGGCAGGAAACCGGTTAGCATGGAGTGCATTTTCAGGAACACCACCCATCTTGACATGAAAGGCAATGAGGTTATTGTTGGCATCGAGCGCTGCACGATACAAGGCATGATATGCCGGACGATAAATCCCAAATGTGATCTCATCTTCGCGTGTATAAATCAGTTTAACTGGCGTTTTCACTTTTTGCGAAATCAGTGCGGCTTCAATCATAAAGTGTCCGTACAAACGTCGTCCGAATCCACCTCCCATTCGTGTCATCTGAATGTCAATTTTTTCGAGTGGCAAACCAAGTCGTGCCGACAAGGTCTTTTCCATATATTCAGGAGATTGAATAGGGCCAACTAAAACTGCATTATCGGCAGTTACATCGGCAAAAAAGTTCATGGGCTCCATTGGTGTGTGTGCCAGAAATGGAGCCGTATAGGTTCGTTCAATCACCTTAGCTGCATTTTTAAAAGCTTCTTCCGGCTTGCCATCTCTTCGTTCAATCTTACCCGGTTTGGCTGCTGCTGCTGTCATTTTTGCATGGTGTTCGGCTGTACTTTCAAGTCCGGCAGGAACAGTGATATGCTGATCTCCTCCCCAGCCCGCCATTGCAATCTTATAATCGGCAAAGGGCTCCCATTCAACTTTTAAATACGCCTTGGCACTCATTACTTCCCAGGTTGAATTACCAACAATGGCGACCAGTTCAGTGAACGAAGTTGTGTCGCACCACTGTGGTTTATAGTCGTCGTTAAATATTTTGATTTGAAAAACGTCTTTGATTCCAGGTTTGGTCATTACATCCGTGGCATCGAACGATTTCAGTTTCATTCCAAAAGCCGGCGGATGGACGATCATCGCAATGAGCATTCCTTCTTTTTTATAATCGAGGCCAAACAAAGGTTGGCCAGTTACAATTTTATGACCATCCACATTTTTTTTAGAAGTTCCTATGATTTTAAAATCTTTTAAGTCTTTTAATTCGACCTCTTTGGGAACAGGCAGTTGGGCTGCAGCTGAAGCAACTTCGCCGTAACCAGCCTTTTTACCACTATTTTTATGATACAAAATGCCAAGTTCTGTTGTAATTTCTTCAACCGGTACATTCCATTTTTTTGCAGCGGCATCCTTCAGCATTTTTCGCGCTGAAGCCCCAGCCATCCGAAGCCCGGGCCAGCTTTGCTTTATGGAATCGCTTCCACCAGCCAATTGTCTGTTAAAAATAGCTGTGTTTAAAGGAGCTTGTTCAATCAACACATTTTTCCAGTCAACATCCAGTTCCTCCGCGACAATCATAGGCATTGATGTTTTTACATTCTGGCCAATTTCGGGATTAGGCGACATGATGGTAACCACTCCATTTTCACCGATCTTTAAATATCCGTTGATTTCAAACCATTCATCAGGAATAGACTGTGTTTTGGACGCAGATGTACTGCAGGCTGCTGCCAGCCAGTTAAATCCAATCAGCAGACCTCCACCTGTTAACAAAGAGCTTTTTATAAATGAACGTCTATTGAGTTCTGTTTTTACAATTGTCATGTTTCGTGATTTTAGTTTAACTTTTTCATCTGTCAACAAGGAAAATGATTAACAGACCTGAAATATAAGGTCCATTAAGAATTGGCTGCAGTTTTTATGGCTGCTTTGATTCGGGTGTAGGTTCCACAACGGCAAATATTGCCATTCATGGCTGATTCAATTTCTTCATCGGTTGGATGTGGATTCGCTTTTAATAGTGACGCAGCGTTCATTATTTGTCCGCTCTGGCAATAACCGCATTGCGGAACATCATGTTCAATCCAGGCCTGTTGAAGCGGATGATCCCCATTTTCAGAAAGTCCTTCGATTGTTGTTATTTCTTTGTCTCCTACTGAATCCACAAAGGTTATACACGAACGCACTGCAATACCATCA
>JBBQXI010000189.1:0-7633 GCA_038209805.1 Bacteroidales bacterium
GTCAGGATAGGCGACTCCATGTTGGGTTTCCATCCCGGGTAACCACCGGTTAAGGTTACTTTGGCTCCGGCCAATGAAAATACCGAATCCATTCGCGATCCCAGTTCTGCACGTGCTGAATCGACTGAACTGCGCATCAGACATGAAACACTGATCGTTTTTGTTTCGTTGTCCGATTTCACAATGGCCAGATTCGTTGAAGTTTCAACCAGTCCGGGCATGCTGTCGCTCATGCGGATGGCTCCGTTAGGGCAGGCAATAATGGCATGAGTCAAATTGATTTGTGTCTTTTCGTCGATCAGCGATGCGGGCATCTCAGTTTTCGAAAGTTCGATTTTAAGTGTGGGTTCGGTTGCCGAAAGTTCGCGTTTGATGACAGTCGTTAAACCGGCAATCAATCCTACTAATTTGTCGGCAGTTGCATAAGGAACAGTAACTATTCCAAAAGCCTCGCGTGGAATTGCATTGCGCAGGTTTCCGCCATTGATCGCGGCTAAACGAAGGCCACAAACTTTGGAAGCTTCTTTCAGTACACGGAAGAAAATTTTGTTGGCATTACCGCGACCCAGATTGATATCCAATCCTGAATGTCCACCTTTTAACCCGGTAATGTTCAGCTTAAAAGCGATTGATTCGGCAGGAACAGGAACTTCAGTAAAGCTAAACTTAGAAGTAGCATCTTCGCCACCGGCACAGCCCACGTACAATTCACCTTCGTCTTCAGAGTCCATATTAATCAGGATATCGCCTTTCAGGATTCCCGATTTTAGGCCATTAGCTCCGTCCATCCCTGTTTCTTCGGTAGCGGTGAACAATGCTTCAACCGGACCGTGCGCAAGGTCTTTCGATGCCAGAACAGCCATTGCCGCAGCAACTCCAATTCCATTGTCGGCGCCAAGCGTTGTTCCGTTGGCTCTCACCCATTCGCCATCGATGACAGTTTCAATCGGATCTTTGGCAAAATCGTGGTCTTTGTCGCTGTTTTTTTGTGGCACCATATCGAGGTGTCCCTGAAGAATTACTCCTTTGCGTTTCTCCATTCCGGCAGTAGCCGGTTTGCGGATAATTACGTTTCCTGCTTCATCCTGAATGGTTTCCAATCCGAGGCTTTTGCCAAAGTCAGCAACAAACTGACGGATTTGTTCTTCATGATGAGAAGGACGCGGTATACGCGTCAACTGATAAAAATTTTCCCAAACTTCGTTGGGTGTTAATTTTGAGATTTCGTTACTCATATAGTTGTTTTTAAAATAAAATTCGATCGAAAAAACGATTGTAAACGCTCGTTTCAGGTGCCTGTCCTTGGCTTCCAACACTCAGAAATCTAACCCATTTTAGCACAAAAACGTCAGCATCTAAAAGTACAATTAATCTGTGTAGTTTGTTCTGAAACGAAACAATAAAAAAACCTGCATCCAATTAAACGAATGCAGGTTTTTGATATTTTTCAATTCAGGAAATTATTCCTTAATGTTTGGTTTTTCCAATCCGTATCCTTTTTTGCGGTCTTCAGCCTTCAGGAGTAAGGCAAAGCCAATAGCTAGAAATCCAAAGAATGCAAATATGAGCATTGGGATCATGTAATTGTATTGAGTAAGGACTTGCTCTTTACCATCGATCAATTTAGTTATTGTGCCAGTTATACAGTATTTATCCAAAACAACGCCAATAAGCAACGGAACACCCATCAATCCCCAGTTCTGAACCCAGAAGGTCATGGCATATGCAGTACCCAGTTTGCTGTGAGGAATAATCTTGGCAATCGACGGCCACATGGCTGCCGGAACCATTGAAAAGGCAACGCCAAGCAGGATTACTAATCCGATGGCGATTGGGAAACTGTTTAACGAAGGAATTGAGAACAAAAGGTGAACACAAACCAACAAAATAGAACCAACGATCATGATGGTAGCGCCTTTACCTTTTTTATCAAATAAATTGCCGAATACCGGGGTTAAGAGCAACGCGCCGAAGGGTAATAAAGCTGGAATGTAACCGGCGAATGAGTCGGTAATATCAAACTTCTGAACCATGAGATTTACAGCATATTTGATAAAAGGGAAAACTGCCGAATAGAACAAAACACATAAAATAGTGATATACCAGAATGCGCGATTTTTACCAATTTCAAGAATGTCGGCGAATTTAAATTCTTCGTCAGCAGCCACTCCGGCATCAGCATCTTCCTGATCTAACCTTCTGTCCATGAATGTAAACAGAATGAAAACCAACAATCCGGCACACAACAAGAAAAGTGCAAGTAAAACCGGAGAACTGATGTTGCCAGTCATTTTAACTAAGGGTATTGGAGTGAACATAGCTAAAGCAGTACCGATACGGCCTGTCGATGTATTTAACCCAATGGCTAGTGCCATTTCTTTTCCACGGAACCAGCGCACTACGGCCTTGTTTGCTGCGATACCAAACATCTCGCAACCAACCCCGAAAATGGCAAACCCAAATCCGGCGACGACTGCCGATTTTGCTGATGGAGATATCACTTGCCACGAAAAGATGGTTAATTCATACATTCCTTCAACATGCCCCGAAATGGCCCAGTATTTAATGAAAGCGCCAACCAGCATGATTCCGATAGCAAGTATTCCGGTAAAGCGAACTCCCATTTTATCAAGTATCATACCGCTGAAAACAAGCATCAGCAGGAACACATTGAACCAACCATAACCACTGGTGAAAAATCCATAATCTGAAGCTGACCATGACAGCGTGCCTTGCAGTCTTTCCTGCAAAGGAGCCATAGCATCCGTCAGATAGTACATACACATCATAGTAAACGACACCAGTCCTAGCATAAGCCATCGTGCTGATTTAGAGTCGCGGAGAGATTTTTTATTTTCCTGCATTTTAAAAAGGTAAGAATGTTTATATGAATAAATTATTTTCGTTTAACAATTAATTTCTTCAGCTCCATAATTTCATATAGCTAATTCTGAATTCAAATCTGAAAGGGGGATTTTCAGAAGGCTCTAATATAAGAAAATATCTGTGTGGTAAACGAGGACATTATACAGGTAAAAAAAATCCCGGAAGTCTTCTCCCGGGATCATATGTCAGCTTATTGAAGTTGTGCTTGTCTATTTGTTTTCAGTTATACTTTTAATGGCTCCTGTGTTCGGAAAGAATTCGAGTTTGTAGCTTCCGTCGAGTAAATCTTCAGGAATAGGCGCAGTGGTTCCAAACTGAGCGATAGGGGCGCGGGCGCCTGCCAGTTGTTTGCCTCCATCCATGATCCGAATTTCGGACATACCTGGCATACGGTAATATACACCACTTTTGCCAGCTTCAGGATTGGCCGACGTACTTAGCGAACTTTGTTTCGAAGCTAAGTTATCGTCTTTTGTAATTTCAATAACAATTGGTCGTCCGGATAAATCAGCTTTTGGTAAAACGCCACGATCATCACTGAAGCGGAAAAAGACTTCGCCTTTGGCCGTTTTTTCTCCGGGAATGTAATCGAAGCTGAAATCATAGCTCTGTTTCGACGATTTTCCGATAAACAGGGCCAGATAATTCTCTTCCATTTTAGCCAATTCTTCGCGCATCACTTCAAATGCTTTTCCATCCGGAAGTGGTTCGTCGTCGGCATTGGTTAGCAATGCAAAACGCGAATTGCGCAGGTTGAATATGGTTTCAGCCGCTTCGGCGGCTTTCTGATCGGTGTTTTTCGAAACCATTTTATAACTTTTGGTCGAGTCGGTTGGCGAATAGAAACTCCAGATGGACAAATCGGTAAAACTTACTCGATTTTGCAAATCTTTAGTCAGGAACGATTGGGTTTCCATTTTTGATTCCTGAGCATTAACGTCGGCATTTATTCCGGCAAGAATGCCAGACTCAGTCAGACTAACCAACTTGGCGGCCGGTCCCTGTGCTTTGTAAACCTGATCAGGATCGGGTTGGCTAAATGTTTCGAGACTCATTTCATCCATGTTCCAACGGTCACTACTTGTGGTTGGGGCGTTATCGATGCCCAGCAATTTCGATGCGTAATTACTGAATGGGCCATTCACAAATCGTTCGCGGGTTGCTTTGATATGAACGCGAATACCTGTTTGAGGCAATGAGTAAACCACGCCTTCGATTGCTCCTGAAGTTGAGCCAGAGACGTCTTTTTTCTTGTCGTCTTTGGTGCTGGCAAAAAGCGTTGAGGTAAATAGCAGTAAAATAATTGCGAATATGGATGTTTTCATTGTCTTGAAAATTTAATTGGTTTCTGTTTCCATCATAATTTAAAACCCAAAAATAGCCAAAATATTATTCAAGTTGCAGAAAAGCTTTTCCCAGATGGGTTATTAGGTCTCCGGCAATCAGTGAATACTCTCCAATTTCAGTTGCAGCCAGATCTCCAGCCATCCCGTGGAGGTAGACTCCAATCAAGCTTGCATCTTCCGCAGTATAATTTTGAGCGAGCAATCCGAGAATAATTCCGGTCAAAACGTCGCCGCTTCCGCCAGTAGCCATTCCCGGATTTCCGGTACTGTTGAAAAATACCTTTCCATCGGGCAGCGTAATGCAACTGTGTGCACCTTTGCAAACCACAATGACTTTGTATTTCACTGAAAACTGAAGTTGCTTTTGCAAACGTTCAAACGAGTTGAAGGAGGCTCCTGCCAATCGCTCAAATTCTTTGGGATGCGGAGTTAGGATGGCGTTTTCGGGCAGAAGACTGCACCAATCCTGATTCGCGGACAGAATATTGAGGGCATCGGCGTCAATAACCAACTTGGCCGGTTTTGCCTGAAGTAAAGTTTTGAATGCCTGTTGCGTTTCCTGTTTTCTATCCAGCCCGGGGCCAATTCCAACGGCAGAAAACCTGGATGTGTCGGGCACTTCGGAGAAAACCGTTTCCGACGGATCAATCGAAGTCATGGCTTCAGGAACTGAATTTTGAATGATTTCGTAACCCGACTGCGGAACATGGCTGGTCAGCAAACCAACTCCGGAGCGCAAACAGGCTTGCGATGCCAGAATCGAAGCTCCCATTTTGCCATAGCTTCCGGCAATCAGTAGCGCATGTCCAAATGTTCCTTTGTGCGAAAATTTTTCGCGTGTTTTAATTTTCCCTGAAATGAATTTGTTGGTCAGGAAATGATATGGAGTTTCGGTTTGTTCGAACGCGTTTGGATGCATTCCGATGGGTAAAACCGCCCAATCACCTGCAAATTCGCAATTTTCAGGAAAAAGAAAACTTAGTTTTGGAAATTGGAAAGTGAGCGTATGATTGGCTTTGATTATTGCAGAAAGATCATTCTCAGAGTTATTTTCCCCAAACAATCCGCTCGGAATATCAATGGAAATAACTATAGCTCCGGACTGATTGATTTGTTTGACGATTTTTTTTGCAAGTCCAACCAGTGGCTTATTTAATCCGGAGCCAAAAAGTCCGTCGATGACAATTGCATTCACTGGAATTTCAGGAATTGAATCTTCAGAATCTATTTTTTTCAGGATAACTTGGTTTTGTTCCACTAATCGCTGCCAGTTGATGGCCGGATCGCCTTTTAGTTCGCGACCAAAATCGGTCCGATAAACCGTGCATCTCAAATTACTCCAGGTAAGCATTCGGGCTACGGCCAGAGCATCGCCGCCATTGTTTCCCGGTCCGGCAAAAAGATATATCTGGCGGTCATGATTCATGTTCTTGATCACCCAATCGGCAACTTTAAACGAAGCCCGTTCCATTAGGTTGATGGACGAGATAGGTTCCAACTTCATCGTCAGTTGATCAATTCCGGCGATTTGTTTGCAGGTAAAAAGTTTCATGTGGACAAGTTTAAAGTCAAAAGTACAAAGTTTAAAGTGAAAAACTGCGAAACCGATGGAATCGTAGTTGTCATTCGTAAAGTATGTTTTTGGGGATGTGATTTGCTTGATGAATGAGCGGATCGTATTCATTTATTGATTAATATTTCATACAAGTGACAAACGTCAAATTTTAATCCATAAAAACTTAGCTATATTTGTCACTATCGCAAAAACTTAAGTAATGAGAAGTATTTATTGTCGTATTTTAAATCTACTCACCCCAAGCCACCTTACGGTGACTTTTCCCCTCTCTCGCGAGAGAGGGGCGGAGCGAGCAACGCGAGCTCGGGGTGAGTCGAAAAATAGAAATGTGACATTTTATCTTTCCTATTACTTACATTATTCTAACCTTTCATTAATTTAAAAAAATCGGAATATGTTTAAACAACACCCAAAGGGATTACTGTCGGCGGCTCTGGCGAATATGGGAGAACGCTTTGGTTTTTATACCATGATGGCTATACTCGTTTTATTTCTTCAGGCAAAATTTGGTTTATCAGGTGTAAATGCCGGAATTATTTATTCCATTTTTTACTTCTCAATTTACATTCTGGCATTCGTTGGAGGGCTGATAGCAGATAAAACCAGAAATTATAAAGGTACAATTTTGACAGGTTTAATTTTGATGGCAGTCGGATATTTCCTAATTGCTATTCCTTCTCCAACCCCAACTCCAAACAAAGTACTTTTTCTGACTTTAACTTGTATGGGGTTATTTGTAATTGCCTTTGGAAATGGTTTGTTTAAAGGGAATTTGCAGGCACTTGTTGGCCAGATGTATGATAGTCCTGAATATGGGAAAATGAGAGACTCAGGATTCTCTTTGTTCTACATGTTTATCAATGTTGGTGCTATTTTTGCTCCGCTCGCTGCAATCGGAGTCCGGAATTGGTGGTTAGGCAAACATGGTTTTCAGTACAACGCTGACCTGCCAGCACTTTGTCATGCACATTTGGATGGAACCATTAATTCAGTAGCTTCCGAATCATTGACTCAAATGGCGACTAAAGTAAGTGCAGCTCCGGTAGCTGATATTACTGTATTTGCAAAGGATTATCTGAATGTATTTACTACCGGATTTCACTATGCTTTTGGAAGTGCAATTCTGGCAATGGCCATTTCGCTGACTATCTATCTGGTGAATAAGAAAAAATTCCCGAATGCTAAAAAAGTGGTCACCTCTGGCGCTGCCGTTGATCCGGATGCCATTATAATGGACATTAAAGAAGTGAAACAGCGCATGTATGCCTTGTTTGCCGTTTTTGGTGTGGCTATTTTCTTTTGGCTTTCATTTCACCAGAATGGATTAACTCTAACCTATTTTGCAAAAGAATATACAGATTTAAGCAGTGTGAGAATTTCTTTAGGTGGCCTCAGCCTACAAGGTGCTGAAATTTTTCAGTCCATCAATCCGTTCTTTGTCGTATTTCTTACTCCGCTTGTTTTAGCCTTTTTTGGCTGGTTAAGGAGAAATGGCAAGGAACCTTCCACTCCACGCAAAATTGCGATCGGTATGTTCATTGCAGCAATAGCATTCCTTGTAATGGCAGTTGGTTCTTATTTTAGCAATCTTCCTTTACATTCTGCTATCAATCCGGCCGAAGGTGGTGTTCCATTAGCCGAGAACTTAAAAGTAACTCCATATCTGCTGATTCTAACTTATTTTATTCTAACCGTTGCTGAGTTATTTATCAGCCCTCTTGGAATTTCATTTGTTTCCAAAGTTGCACCCCCACAATATCAAGGGGTTATGCAAGGCGGTTGGCTTGGAGCTACTGCAATCGGCCCTTCACTGTGGTTTGTAGGT
>JBBQXI010000190.1:0-7616 GCA_038209805.1 Bacteroidales bacterium
AAAGAATGGGAAAGCAGTTGGATGGCCAAAAATAACACGCCATCGTTATTTGTTTCGGCCAAAACCAAAGAGAACATTGACGGGCTCAAGAAAACATTATACGAAGAAGTGAAGAAAATACACATTACACGTTTCCCTTACAATGACTTTCTCTACGATGAAAATTGGACAGTAAAGATTGAAGAATCGTTTTAGTGAGAGTTTCACTGGTTGTGAAGCCCTTTTGCAAGAAATAAAAAAGCCAGTCTATTTGACTGGCTTTTGATATTTTACCTTGTAGTGCGTTATTTTACTTCGCCTTTTTTGATCAACCATTCAGCAATCTGAACAGCGTTCAACGCAGCACCTTTTTTAATCTGGTCGCCAACGCACCAGAAAGTCAAACTTTTAGGATTCGAAACATCTTTGCGTATTCGGCCTACATAAACATCGTCCAAACCTGAAACAAACAGCGGCATCGGATATTTTTTCTCTGCCGGATTATCCAGAACTGTCAAACCTTCCAGTTTCTCCATTTCAGCTTTTACCACTTCAATGTCCAAGGCTTCTTCAGTTTCTACCCAAACAGCTTCAGAATGCGCACGAGCAACCGGAATCCGGATGCAAGTTGCACTTACTTCAGCATCGGTGTGCATTATTTTTTTGGTTTCCCAATTCATTTTCATTTCCTCTTTGGTGTAATCGTTTTCGAGGAATACATCGATCTGAGGAATGATATTCATCGCCAACTGGTAAGGAAACTTATTAATGGTAGGCTCTTCACCTTTGGCAACCTGCTGAATCTGGGTTTCAAGCTCTGCAATTCCCTGCGCACCGGCACCGCTTGCTGCCTGGTAAGTAGCCACATGAACACGCACAATTTTCGATAAATCGTTAATTGGTTTCAACGCAACCACCATCTGAATGGTAGAACAATTCGGGTTAGCGATAATGTTGCGTGGACGAACCAACGCATCTTCAGGATTTACTTCAGGAACAACCAATGGAACATCACTATCGTAACGAAAAGCGCTTGAATTATCGATCATGATAGCGCCATATTTGGTAATGGTATCAGCAAATTCTTTAGAGATCGATGCACCAGCCGATGTCAGGGCAATGTCAATGTCCTTAAAATCATCGTTGTGCTTCAGTTCTTTTACAACCAGTTTTTTGCCTTTGAATTCGTACTCGTTTCCAGCCGAACGGCCAGATCCAAACAAAACCAGTTCATCGAGCGGAAAATTCCGATCAGCCAAAACTTTCAAAAATTCCTGGCCTACCGCACCACTTGCACCAACTACTGCAACTTTCATGTGTTTATAATTTAATTTTTAATTGTCAAATGGAACCCGCCTTTACAATCTTCACCAACGCGAAGTTTTGCCTTCAGGCTCGTTTCATGTCAATTTGTATTTATTTGTTATCTAATCTTCTGTTATACAATCAAATTTGGCTATTTGTTCAATTTTCGTTAAATTGAATACGTTTTCGCCTTCAGTTGCTCTTAATAATGTGTCAAAAATAACGCTTTGCTTTTAATTTTTCAAAAAATGACCAGATCTATTTTTATATTTTCAATAATACTTGTCTATTTTTTAACAATCGTAAGTTGCGATGTTTTTGGCATGTATAAATCAGACCTAAATTATTTTGCAAAAATAGAAAACCTAAACAGAAACGACACCATCTCAACCATTTTCAGTGACGATTTCGAAAGCAACTCCATTTCCGGATGGAAACAAACGACAGACTGGGAGGTTTCGACTGTTGAAAAAATTTCAGGAATAGTATCACTAAAGCACTCAACAAAAGCAACAAGTGGCAATTCTTCAATCTTTCATTCAGCCAGTTCCGATTTGAATTCTTCGGATATTGAGTGGTCGTTCAAGCTTAAAAATGGCAATTGGGATCCTTCATCAGCAAACCGATTCTGGTTTTACTTATGTGCCGATACCATTCGGCCAGATCTAATTAACGGTTGGGCAGTGGGCGTAAACATCACCGGGAGCAGCGATCTGCTTGAACTTTGGCGAATCAGGAATGGCAAAGCGGATAGCCTGATTGTTCAAACAGATTTAGACTGGAACGCCTCAACATCTGTAACCATCACCGCAAAACGAACAGTTCGCGGGGTTTGGACTCTTCAATACCAGAGATTAGGTGAGGCAAAAAGCAAACTTTTCTATGGAAGCGATCCGTCAATTTCTGTGCTCAAAAATATTGGACTTTATTTCAACTACACCCCCACCCGCGCCGGACAATTGTGGATCGACGATATTTCGGTAGTACAACTTGCCTCCGAACTTTTCATCCGAGAACTTAGGCTTGTTACTTCAAATACGATAACACTGACATTCAACAGAACCATCGATCCAAAATCCATACAATCCGGAAATTTCAAACTAACTGACGAAAACGGCCAGAATATTCCAATCATTCAAGCAATTGCAACCAAAGGATCCGAAAAATCAATCGATGTAAGTTTTGGAAAAACTAGCGGAATTGAGCTCAACTTGGATGTTTTGGGAATCTCTGATCTTTCAGGCAAAACAATGACACCAGATACTCTTTCGTTTTCACACACTTTCGCTCCTGAAGCAGGTTCAATCCTGATCAACGAGATTCTATTTAATCCATTTTCCGGAGGAGTTGATTTTGTGGAATTGGTTAATGTTTCGGAGCAAGCAATTCTGGTATCCCGACTCAAACTCGCAACTCGGGATGACGCGCTGGCTTTGAAACAAATCTATTCGATCAGCACCGAAAAACGGTATCTGAATCCCGGAGAATTTCTTGTTTGCACGAAAGATCCGGCTGCTGTGATCTTGCAATACATTACCAACAATCCAAGCAGTTTTTGTACGATGAAGTCTTTCCCAAGTTATTCGGATGATGCCGGAACTGTAGTTTTACTGAACGATTCTCTCAACGTTTTGGATGAATTCAGCTATTCGGCAAAAATGCACTCGCCTTTTCTGGCCGAAGAGGAAGGCGTTTCGCTTGAGCGTATTTCGTTGGAAATGCCAACTAGTAACCGCACAAATTGGGCATCAGCCGCGGCATCTGTTGGTTTTGCCACGCCTGGATTACCCAACTCGCTAGCCGGAAGCGAAACTGAAATTCAGGATGAAATCACTCCCGAGCCACAAGCCTTTTCGCCCAATGGCGACGGCTATAACGATGAACTCTCCATTAAATTCAGGCTAAGCAAACCCGGCTACCTCGCCAATGTTCGCGTTTTTGATGCGATTGGCCGACAAGTTCGATTTCTGGTTAAAAATCAATCGCTGGCAAAGGAAGGAAGTTGGCTGTGGGATGGTAAAAGCGAATCAGGGCAAAGATTAAACATTGGGGTTTACATTATTCTGGTCGAGGCTTTTGATCAGGATGGGCATACTAAAGCTTTCAAAAAAACGTGCACATTGACTGACCTGTTGAACTAATAAAATCTGTTTTTGAACATCCTACACAAATTTCAATTGCAAAACACTCCATTGCATAAGACTTTTATGTATGTTTACTGAAAATTAACGAAAATGGGAACCAATCAGTTATACAAAGGAAGTCTGTCAACCATTATCCTGAAGCTATTAGGCGAAAAAGGACGTATGTATGGCTACCAGATTACGCAGGAAGTAAAAGCCATTTCGTCGGGAGAATATGTAATTACCGAAGGAGCACTTTACCCCATGCTGCACAAGCTCGAAGCACAGGGTTTACTTACAGTTGAAATCGAAATGATCGGAAACCGGATGCGCAAGTACTATTCGATTACCAAAAACGGCAAAAAGGAAGTGGTCGACCGAATGACCGAAATGGAATCGTTTATCCGCAACATGCAAAGTTTGCTGAATCCCAAAATTGATCTGGCATGAGCAAACGAAAACTCACCCCGGAAGAAATTAATCAGCTTTTTGAACTTTGCGAATTTCACAACGTGCATTACTATGATGTTCAAATCGAGTTGGTCGATCATATCGCTTCATCGATTGAAGCACTTTGGGAAACCAGTCCCGAATTATCCTTTGAAGAAGCGATATCGATGGTTGTAGAACAGTTTGGCATTGATCCCGGGTTCAATGTGGCGTATGATTCGCTGCTCCCACCAATATCTGGAAAAACTCATATCGGAGAGTCGGGTTTCGAAGCCATAAAAGAAGCAAAAGAAAAGGAGCTACGAAGAAAATACGATCGCTTGCAATGGAAATACATCGGCGAGTTTTTTAAGTTACCAAAGATCATCCTGACCCTTGCCATTACTTTTGCATTGTTTCTCGTTTTCAAATTTTCGAACAACGACATCGTGGTAAGCTATTGTATTCAGGGATTTTATATTCTTTCGTTAGCTATTTACCTGATCTTTATATATCCTAAAAAATTCCGACTCAGCATTATTACTGGCAAATCGTTTTTATTGTACGAACAATTCAGAAATATAAAAAGAGGAGCTATTGGCACCGGAGTGTCATCCGTCAATACATTAGCCCTTTTGAGATTAAATCCGCCATTCTTAAACAACATCTATTGGCAACTTTTTGTCGCCTTTTTTATTACTTTATGTGGAATTTTTGTTGCGGCTATTTGTATCGATACCCCCAAACGCATCAAAACCGATTTTACCCGCGAATTCCCTCAATTTGTAAAATCCTGAAATGTATGGAAGCACGAAAACTCACCCCGGAAGAAATTAATCAGCTTTTTGACTTTTGCCGGAAACACAATGTAAAAGAATATGAAATACAGGTAGAACTGGTCGATCATTTGGCAACTTCGATTGAAATTCAATTGGAACAAAATGTTTCGCTGTCATTCTATGAAGCCATAAACGTTACCTATAACAACTTCGGAATAAATGGCTTTAAAGAGATTGTGAAAACTAAAAGAAGAATGTTCCGAAGGACATACAACATCCTATTTCTAAAGTTGCTGGCTACATTTTTCCAGCTACCACGAATTATATTGACGCTGGCTCTAACTATATCGCTCTATTTTGGTTTTCGTTATTTCGATGAAAGTCAAGCATTACTAAAAACCATCGGTAGCATTGCTATTTTCTTAAATATCTTGTACATGGCAATAACCCTCCCACCACATCAAAAAGAAGGGGAAAGATCATTTATTATCACTTACTACTTTAATCGTTTGAGAATAAGTACCGGACTCATCCTCAGTGGATTGTTTTTTATCACAACGCACTCTGGCGAATATTTCTCTGTTCAGAAAGCTGAATGGCTCAATTTTCTAATATCCTTCCTTACTGTCTTCATTTTTATCATCACCTATGTATTAATGATTTACATGCCAAAATTATTAAATCAACATTTTAAAGAACAATTTCCTCACATATTGTATTCCGTACTGTAACAAAACATAACTCGCGAATACAAATACCAAAAAGCATAAAATCAACCCCTCATGAATCAAAACCTTTTTTCACTCGCATGGCGCGAAACTGTCAGGTCTGCCTACTGGGGCAAAAGCCTTGCAACCACAATTGCACTTGGGTTTCTGGCCTTGTATTTCTCTGCCAATTTTCTGATTCTGGGACTTTTCATCCCAAAAATATTGGCCGAAAATTTTCCCAACGACGAGCCTGTGAGCAAATTCAACAGCATCGTTTTGGCCTATTTCGCCATCGACCTCATCGTACGTCAGTTGATGCAAAAGCTGCCAACTGTTAGTTTCAAACCGTTGTTGTTGCAGAATATTCGCCGCAAAACAATTGCCAATTACCTCCTGACTCGCTCGCTGCTTAATTTTTTCAATGTGCTTCCATTCTTCCTTCTGGTACCGGTCACTATTAAATTAGTTGCCGATACACATTCAGGAATGGCAACAGCCGCATGGTTTCTTTCACTATTTATACTGATTTTCAGCAACCACTTTCTGGCAATCTACCTGAAATGGCGCTTCAACGAAGCCGAATACGGCTTCTTCATTTTACTCGCCGCGCTTGCCGGTTTATTTGCCATCAACCACTTCGGAATTGTTGACCTTTCAGGAGGAATGGGCAAATTGCTCGACCTGATTTTGATTTATCCGGCAATTTCCATTCTATTCGTCTTGCTTCCGGTGCTATTCTATTTTCTGAATGTCCGCTTTTTGCTCAGCCGCATGTTTGTTAACCTGATTTCAGGAAAACAAAAAGAAGAAAAGATCAGCGATTACTCGTGGCTCGATCGTCTGGGTGAAAATGGCCGATTCATCGCGCTCGAACTGAAGCTGATCTGGCGCAACAAACGTCCTCGCTCGGTAGCCATGATGACCTTAATAATGCTGTTCTACGGATTGCTGGTTTACAAGGATCAACATGGGCAGCCACCTCCTGAATTTATATTCATATTAGGCGGAATTATTCTGGTAGGCATGTTTTCGATTTCGTACGGACAATTTTTCCCAGCCTGGCACAGCAATTATTTTTCGATGCTTATGTGCCAGCGGCTAACCATGAAACAGTTTCTCCGATCGTTCTACCTGCTGGTTACTGTGATTTCGGTAACTTGCTATTTTCTGACATTACCTTACGCACTGATGTATCCTAAAATCATTTACACGCATCTGGCCATGTTGCTCTATAATTTGGGCGTCAACATCCCGGTTATGTTTTGGGTGGGTATGTACAGCAAAAAACGGCTCGACCTAGGCCAATCTTCAGTGATGAATTATCAGGGTGTTGGCGCCACGCAATGGTTGGGCGCACTGCCGCTCATGCTTGGCCCCATCTCCCTGTTCTATTTGTTTAAGCTGGCATTTGGCGCCATCGGCGGTTACATCTCACTCGGAACGCTTGGATTCATCGGAATCGTGTTCCATTCAGTCATCATCGATTTTTTCTCGAAACAATACATCAAACAGAAACACCAACTTATTCGTAACTACAAAAACTCCTGATCATGATACAGATACAAAACCTCATCAAAGCATACAATAAAGAAATTGTACTGAATATTCCGGAACTGACCATCGAAAAAGGCGAGATTTTCGGGCTGGTTGGTAACAATGGCGCCGGAAAAACCACCATGTTCAACATTGTGCTCGACCTGATTACTGCCAGCAAAGGCCAGGTTGTGAGCAAAGGCATTGTGGTGCGCGAATCGGAAGATTGGAAAGACTTTACCGGTGCATTTATCGACGAATCGTTCCTGATTGGCTACCTCACCGCCGAAGAGTATTTTGGGTTCATTGCCGGTCTGCGTCGTTTGAGCAAGACAGAAACCAGTATTTTTATGGAAACGTATACCGACTTTTTCAATGGCGAAATTCTGGGTAAGAAGAAGTTTATCCGCGACTTTTCGAAAGGGAACCAGAAGAAGGTTGGCATCATAGCTGCCTTGATGGGCAAACCCGAAATTGTGGTTCTGGACGAACCTTTCGCCAACCTCGACCCCAGTTCGCAATACAAACTCCGGAAGTTGATCAAGGATTTCGCGGCCGCAAACGGCACCACATTCTTGATATCGGACCACACGCTCGAAAACATTGCCGATGTTTCAACCGTATCCACCCCAACAAACGCATTCTATATGATTAGATTTTTGTCGATAAATTGGGGTAATAGATCTTTGAGCTCAGAAGTTTTAGTGTCGTTAATATTTTTGATAACGTAGGTAAGCCATTTCTGTGGATCGATATTG
>JBBQXI010000191.1:0-7611 GCA_038209805.1 Bacteroidales bacterium
GGTGTATGAATATAAATCGGATGCAAGTGGCTGTGTTGTAAAAGTCCAAACACCTTTTTCGTCCTTAGCCAGTTTGGCAGTTCCAGGAACATCCATCATACCCCATTGGGTTTTCAGTTTTACAGTAGGCAAAAAGTCGCCGGTAATTTGCACCGAATCTGCAGCCGGAGCCTGAATCCGGAAAGTTACCGTATGATCAGCCTTTACTTCCGGAGAAACAATAGGTGCTCCACCAAAAAGTGCCTGTTGCGCAAAAGTTGCCATACTGAAAAATAGAATGGTTGTAATAATTGTAAGTTTTAGCTTCATCATAAATTTTTTTTAATTATTGAGCGTTTAGTTGTGTATTAATTTCAGTTATTAGTGCATGTATTGACATCAAAAATTACAATGTGTTTAACCGACACACAGATTTATTTTCACTTTTTTGTAATGTACTGTTGATCAAGCCACAAATAGCGGTCTCTATTCTTTTCAACTTCAGCGCTACTATTCACATTGATGTGCATAACCTTTACTGAGTTTCCGCTATTGGCTGCGGGCCATACCGGTAAACCTATTCCGTTTGGATTGCCTGTTTTGATGAAATTGGCAAAAAATTCCTGCATGATAGCTGATACTTTGTAATCTTCAGGTTGCCAATCGTAAACGCGGTTGGCCGAGAGATTACCCAGTGCATATTCGATTTCGGACGAGTGGACAGCTCCGGTTGCGGCAGGTGCTTTTGGTGTATTTGCCCCAGAATCTTTAATTACTCCTCCGGCCAAACCGGCAACAGCATTGCCCATTTCTGGTCTCATTGCCGGACGCGGACGCTCGTAGAAATATCGATATACCGGGCTTTTTCCGGTCTGAAAACACAAATCATACCATTTCCAGGTGCTGAACGCGATAAACCTGTCGCCAGCCAAAGCTGTTGCCGATTGTTTTACTTCGTCATTGGTAGAACCTGGATAATATTTCAGCGCTTCATTGGCTTTATCACCATAAAGTGTTTGTAAAGCCTTCAGGTAGTTTTCAGGAGTTGGTTCATTGGCTCCCATCACCATACGAAAATTCATTTCTTCAGAATTCCAGCCAACCAGTAACGGAACATGTGCTTGCTCACCAGCAGCGTAAAGTTCGACAGGAAGTTTTGGGTAAAAATAGCCGTCAACAGTAGAAGCAAAGCGGGGTAGATCTTTCTGAGAGGCATCGTCAAGCAATTTTTCGGCTGGAATTGCACGAAGTTCGGCTAATGATGCGGCGTTAATTTTGGCAGCAAATTTAACACCGGCTTGTTCTCCTTCAGCAAGAGTAACTGGAGCCAATGTCGGATTGATCATCGCTCCGCTTTCGCCAATTGCTCCGGCAATCAGGCTTTTAGATAAAGGAGAGGCCATTTGTGCACTTACAGAGATAGAGCCAGCCGACTCACCCGCAATAGTTACCCTTTTGGGATCGCCGCCAAAGGCAGCAATGTTCTGTTGCACCCATTTCAGCGCTGCATTTTGGTCTAAGAGCGCGTAATTCCCCGAACCGTGATATGAAGATTCTTTGCTTAATTCAGGATGTGCAAAAAAACCGAATATGCCCAAACGGTAATTAACAGTGACTGAAACAATCCCTTTACGCGACATACTTTCGCCATCGTAACGGAGTTCAGAACCATCGCCTGCCATAAAACCGCCGCCATAATAATAAACCAGCACTGGTAATTTTTCGGTAGATGACTTGGCTGGAGTCCAGACATTCAGGTAAAGACAATCTTCGCTCACTCCGTTTGACCGAAAAGACATGTCGCCAAAGAGGGCTTTTTGCATGGCTCGTGGGCCAAACTGGTCAGCTTTGCGAACACCATCCCAGTTTTTAACCGGTTGTGGAGCCTTCCAGCGTAACTCACCCACTGGCGACTGAGCATAAGGTATTCCCTTGAAAATATTGATGCCTGAACCTGAAACACCTTCCAGCATTCCATTGGCAATTTTCACTTTTGGCAAATTAGCGTCTAACTGAGCAAATAAAGTACAGGGGACGAGAGTGATCAGGAAAAATAATATACGTTTCATCGTGTCATTGTTATTAATTGTTTATTAGTAATAAATCGCAATTCAGAAAGTAGCGAACTTGATGTTTAAGCCACTTTATAAAGTTATTCAAATTGCTTTGGATCTAAACAAAAAAAACGAACCGCGTTGTTAAATAAGATGTCGCGCTTTTGATCGAACGAAAGGTATTGTGCATTTTCGATCACGCCGATTGATGTTTCGAATAGTTTTGGCCACATCATAAAGTCGGTTCCGTACATGATGCGTTTTCCGAAACCAGCCTGAACCAAACGTTTGATGTAGGCATTAACTTCGTCCAGCGGATAGCTCCAGATCATTCCTGAAATGTCGCAATACACATAGGCATTTGCGCCCATCAAAGCAATCAATTCATCAATCATCGGGTAACCGGCATGTTGCACCCATATTTTCAATTTCGGGTGACGGGCTAGCAAATCTTCGAGCAGTAATGGATTTCCCATTGATGCACGATATTTGGGCTGAGTGATATTTGCCATTCCGTTTCCTCCGGTTCCCATGTGGATACCAACCGGAATATTCAGTTCTTCGGCAACAGCAAAATAGGCGTCGAGGGACATATCGCTGGGCGACATTCCCTGATACTGTGGGGCTACTTCACTCATTACTTTATAAAAGCCATTGGAGAGTGAATCGCGAAATGCCTGTACGGTCATCTCTTTTGAACTGCTCACCCCAATTCCCGGGATAATCCTTCCCTTCGGGGCAGCATTGAACCATTTGTGCAAAATCTCGGCATCGCTGAAAGCTACCATGGTCATGTTTAGACGTTCCATCGTTTCCATCACGGCTGCCTGCAATTCGGCATCGCTTTTAGCAGGCTTTAACGGATCGGCGCAGTCTCCGCTAACTTTAAATTTCATTTGCTCGTTAGGGTCGCCACCTGGCATATTACTCAAAAACCAGGGACACATTTCAGTAGAAAAAGCAGGATTCACCTTCATTGTATGCACATGCACATCAATGATTGGCAAATGAGCGCTCATCTGTGGCGATTGTCCAGCGGCATTTAGAGCTGTAGAAATAAGGAATGCCGCAAAAATATTTTTTATACGCATCGTTTATTTGGTTATTAGGTTTATAAAAGGAGGTTGTTTTTCCAGGTTACCATTCAACCTTGGTTGAAAACCCTGCAAAACAACCTCCTGAAAATCAATAATTAATCAGTTGTTACCAACCCGGATTTTGAACAATATTTGGATTTACCATTACTTCATGTTCAGGGAATGGAAGCAATTCATGTTTTCCGGTTTTATAACCGTACGAACCACTTGGATTGGTATGTAGATACTTAACATTGCTTGAACCGTCAGGGTTAAAACCATAGTATGTAGGAATCTTTGCTCCTTTATTGGCCATTGCTGTTGCCGCATCTCCCCAACGTTGAAGATCTAGGTATCTGGTCGCTTCAGCCCATAATTCGAGCCTTTTCTCCTTTTTTATATCATCAAGGGTAACACTGGCTAACGGTGTAAGTTTCGCACGTTGCCGTATCTGATTAGTGTAGTTCAATGCTTTGCTTTTATCTCCGGCCATTAAACTTGCTTCAGCACCTAACATCAACACTTCTCCATATCTTATGTATTGTACGTTTGAGTGCCAGTAAAGAGGAGTACCTGCAATCGCCTCAGATCCCAGAATCCGATGCTTCCAAGGAAAGTATCCTTCATGACCATACAAGCCGACACCGTTTATAGTTAATTCAAATCCTGGAACAGTACAGATATTTAATACCTCATCGTATCTCAGCATGGTACTATTTAAACGGTAACCATCAACACCTTCCATTTCAACAAAAGCATTGTAAACATCTTTGGTAGGGCTATTAAATCCCCAACCAAGGAAATGAATATCATGCAACCCAGCAAAAAAACCAGCTACGTTCATGTGGTCGGTTCTCCATCCAAATAAGTTATTAAAAAGAAACATACCTTTTGAAGTATTGGACGCATCATTTGTTGCAACTACCTCAAATATCCGTTCTTTACCTAAGTCCTGCTTAGCACGACAGATATTCTCAAAATCAGAAATCAAGGCGTATTTTCCCGAATTGATTACTGCATCGAATTGAGTTGCAGCTTCAGCATATTTCTTCTGCCATAAATAAGCTTTGCCCAACATAGTCTGAGCCATCTGTTTGGATAAATGTCCCCCAACAGTTTTATCGTCAGCACCACTCTTTTCCAACATGACATTTGAACCAATTGCCTCACTGAGGTCTTTTTCAATCTGTGCCCAAATCTCAGCCGGGCTCCCGTTAGGTTGTTTGTATTCACTTGGCAAAAGTTCATGCATAACGAAAGGTGGTGTACCCCAGAAATTTACCAAATAGAAATAGCAAAATGCACGAGCTGTTTTTGCCTCTGCTATTACTCTCTTTTGAACAGGAGTTGAACCCTCGACATGATCGACGATCATATTACTCTTATAAACTATTGAATATAAATTGGTAAACACACTTTGTAAATTAACGTTTGCAGGAGTAAAGGTGTATTCGTTTAATCCTTCCATATAAGCATTATCGCCCCGGCCGCCACCGCCGCAATAAACATCATCCGAAAGTACACAACTCATCCAAAACCAGTTTTGATATAAGTCTTTAAAATTAACGTAAACGGCAGCAATTGCTTCTTCAGCATCAGTGTCGGTTTTGTAAAACTGATCTACAGCAGTAGTGCCTCGTTGCTCTACATCAAGCAAATTTTCGCATGCCGAAAAGAAAAGTATTCCGACTAACAGAAATATTGTATATAATTTCGATTTCATAATTCAGGATTTAAAATGTTAAACTAATACCAAACAGAACTTTTTTTGCTATAGGATAGTTCCCCTTGTCAACTCCAAGAGATGAGCCGGCGTTTGCAGAAGTTTCAGGATCATAACCAATGTACTTTGTGAAAGTAAACCAGTCATCGAACGAAGTATAAATTCTTACATTGCTGATATTTGCTTTTTTCAGAATACTTGAAGGAATGGTGTATCCAAACTGAATTTGTTTAACCTTAAAGAAGGAACCATCGAATACCACGCCACTACTCTGATAAAAATCGTTCATTCCTATAGCTCCAGCCTTTGGTATGCTTGCATCAGTATGATTTGATGTCCATCTGTCGTCGTAAAAATGTTTTAATTTATTTCCGTTCGGGCGATCGCCTCGGGTGAAGGCAAATAAAATTTCGTTTCCTTGCTGGCCTGCCCCAAAAACCTGAACATCAAAACCCTTATATGCTGCACTTAAAGTAATTCCATAATTCAGGTCAGGAATACCTTTTCCTATCATTACTTTATCCTTATCGTTAATCACCCCGTCTGCCTGATCTGGTTGTCCATCACCATTTGTGTCAACTGTTAATTGATCGGTAAATATAGGCTCGCCATTTGTTGCATTTACTCCTTCGAAATGAAAACCACGCATATACCAAACAGGATAGCCTTGTTCAAAAACCGTAATTCCTTGGGCAGTGTGCATGCTTGCTCCAGCTATTCTTGAGATACTCGGATCGAGATAAGTTACCTTGTTTTTTAATGTTGCCATATTGGCCTGAATGCCATAAGTGAAATCACCAATTTTGTCCCTCCATGCGAACTCAATTTCTATGCCTGAATTACGAACATCGCCGGCATTAATGGTAGCAGCGGTTTGTCCTGTTTCAATAGGAGGAACAATGGTTACCAATAGATCTTTTGAGTTTTTTACGTACCATTCAGCAGTCATAGTCAATTTGCTGTTAAATGCCCTAATGTCAAGACCAATGTTTGATTGTTCGGTAGTTTCCCAAGTAAGGTCTGGATTTTGCAAACGATTTGGAGCTGAAGCATTTTGATAAACAAGGCTTTCTGTGTATGGATACGAACCTGCCGTTGCAATAGAAGCTCTCCAAAGGTATCCGTTTAGATGAGCATAAGTCCCATTTTGCCCCCAGGAAGCACGCACTTTCATGTAATTGATTAATTTAGAATGAAAGAAATCTTCCTGACTAACCATCCAACCGAGCGACGCTGCCGGAAAAACACCAACATTGTTTCCTTTTGGGAAATAATTGGTGTCGCCAGCATCGCGACGAACTGATGCCTGTGCCAGATATTTGTTTTTGTAACTGTAAGTAGCGCGACCAAAAACAGAGAATAACCTACCTGTTTCATTTTCAGTTCCGGTAACAGTTTTTACAGCCGCTGCTGTTTGAAATTCGATATCTCGATACAATGGAACATCTTTCTGGATTCCATTAACGGTACCTCCTGTTGAATTAGAATAAGGCTGAATGTATGAGGAACCTCCCATAACATTAAAACTATGGTTTCCCAAATCTCGCATATAGGTTGCATAGTTATCCCACTGATACCATGAATTGGCAATATTAGTCCTTCCAACTACTAAGTTTTGACGATTAGTAATTGAGTTTCCATAAAAAGAACTTAGGTATTGATAATTACTGCTGTAGCCAAGTCGGTAACCTAACTTCGAGGTCATGGTCAGTCCTTTCAATGGCTTTAAATCGGCATATATGGTTCCGTTCAGGTTAAAAACATTATCAGTAATTTGCTGAGAGTCTCTTGTTATCAGTGGGTTGGTTTGATCCTGAATATTAATATCCGACCACGAATAATAATTACCACTCCCGTCCTGTAACATTTTAAATGCACCACCATTATAAATTGCCCTCATATAGGCCGGCATATTCTCCAATGAGTATGAAACCGGAGTTAATGGATCCATAGTTAATGTTGAACCAAGCAGACCGACATACTCACTTCCTTCTGAAACACTTTGCGTTTCATATTTTTCAATATTATTGGTCGTTCCAACGGTCAACCAGCTTTTCATCTTGTAATCAGCATTAAAAACTGCTCCTAAATTCTTAAAGACATCATGATTGCCTTTGACAATCCCGTCCTGATCGGTATAAGAAACAGCCAGATATAAGCTACTTTTATCAGTTCCACCCTGGAAGCTAAGATTATGCCTTTGTGTAATCCCTGTCTCAAAGCTCGCATCAAACCAGTTTGTGTCGGTTTTCCCATCCCAATAAGCATCAATTGTATTTTGCGTCAGAAAGTTTCCTTCCGTCATGTAATTGATGTATTCATTTGAATTTAACACAGCAGGATGCGTTGGAAGTTTGGAAGTCATATACTGGACATCGTAGGTAATTTTTCCCTGACCGGCCTTTCCTTTCTTGGTGGTGACAATAACTACCCCGTTACCCGAAGCTACACCATAGATTGCCGCAGATGCCGCATCTTTTAAAATTTCCATCGATTCGATGCTGTTGGGGTCAATATTTCCGATACTTGGAACGATCAATCCATCCACAACATAAAGTGGTTCTGAAGCATTGTTCGAAGAAATACCGCGTACGCGAATGGTTCCGCCTTTACCGGGAGCACCAGAAGGGTTAACTACCTGCACACCTGCTGTTTTTCCTTGAAGCGCCTGCTCCGACCGAAGGGTTGAACGGTTTTCCAAATCTTCTGATTTGATTTGAGAAATTGCACCTGTAACATCACTCTTTTTCTGAACACCGTATCCAATTGCTACAACTTC
>JBBQXI010000192.1:0-7608 GCA_038209805.1 Bacteroidales bacterium
ATTGTTTGGTTGAACTGACGATGGTAACCGACACTTACCTCACCGCGCAGGAACGAAAGCGGTTGAGTGCTGCTCACAGTGGAATTGTTACTATTATTCCTGAAGTCAGAAATGCAGCTGAGTTTCAGAGCGGCAGCAAAAAGGGAATTGATCTGACCAAAAATATGGAAGAATTGTTTACTGATTATTTCAGGCACAGCAAAGGACAGGAGCCAAATGAAGAGATACTGAAGCTTTTTACTGAGATATTATCAGTGGAGGATGAAAAATGATACCGATAAAACTTACCATACAAGGCTTGTATTCCTATCAGGAAAAGCAATCCATCGACTTCACCCGATTGACTGAGGCCAACCTGTTCGGGATTTTTGGCTCGGTTGGAAGCGGAAAATCGAGCATCCTGGAAGCGATCACTTTTGCGATTTATGGCAAAACCGACCGGCTCAACCTCTCTGGCGATAACCGCAACTACAACATGATGAACCTGAAGTCGAACGACTTGCTGATAGAGTTTGTTTTCGAAACTGGGAAAGATCAAACGGCCTATCAGGCTGTGGTAAAAGGTCGTCGTAACGGGAAAAAGTTTGAGGAAGTGAAGACTTTGGAACGCTCGGCATATCGAAATGACAGAGGTAACTGGATTCCAATTGAACCCGAGCAGCTCGAAAAAGCGATTGGGCTGAGCTATGATAATTTCAAACGAACGATTATCATTCCACAAGGACAATTTCAGGAATTTTTGCAGTTGGGAAATAAGGATCGCACCCAAATGATGAAGGAACTTTTCAACCTCGAAAGGTTTGAACTTTATTATAAAGTGGCTTCGCTCGAAAACAAAAATAATGCACAAAAGCAAAATCTGGAAGGTCAGTTGCAACAGCTTGGAGCCATTGATCCGGAACTGTTGAAACAGTATGAGGAGAAGCTCAACCAACTTAAATTAGATATTGGCCAACTGTCGAAATCATTGATTGATCAACAAAAGCTAGAAACGGAATGGAAAAAGCTTCAGGAACTGATTCTGAAATTGGAAGAATTTCAGCAGAAATTGAAGCAACTAAAGGCTCACGAGCCTAAGTTTGTCGATCTGGAAACAACGATTCTGAATTATGAGCAATGTCTGGTTCAGTTTAAAAACCAGTTGGATGCATTGTCGCAAAGTGAACGAAAGATTGCCCTGAAAACGGATGTAATTGCGAAGGAAGTGGCTCGTGTAAAATTGGCCGATGAGAGCATTCAACGTTCGGAAAAGGAGTTTGAAGGCGTGAAACTTGAATATGAACAGCGTGATCGCCTTCGTCGGCAAGTTGATGAGTTGGTGAAAATCGGCCGGTTGAATGTTTTGCAGGAAGCGATTCAGAAAGGCTCGGAACGATTGGTAAACGGGAATCAAGAGTTGGCCAGAACGATAGAATTGGTTGAAAAACTGAAGCTGGGAAAAGAACGACTGGAGAGCGAATTGAAAACTGATAAAGAAAAACTACCGGATTTGAATTTGCTTTCACGGGTAAAAATCTGGCATGCTGAGAATAAAAATCTGAATCGTCAGCTTACTGAAATCAACGAAGAAATCAGCCGTCAACAGAACGAAGTGCGGCTTTTAAACGAAGCGCTTAAAGTCCGTTTTTCGTTGCCAATTTTTGCCGGAATTTCGCCAGCGGTCGGCACGGATGGTGGTATTCTTTTTCTGAATGGAAAGGTGGCAGAATGGAAGAAACAAATGTCCATACTCGATCAGCAATTGGAACATTGCCGGGTTCAGGCCAAGTTGGAGGAATATGTGGTGAACCTTCACGATGGAGAAGCTTGTCCGCTTTGCGGGGCGGAGCATCATCCGGCAGTGTTGAGTCCCGAAAGTGTTTCGGAGGCTTTGCAGCAGGCCAATGGAATCAAGTTGGCTCTTGAAAAAGAAATAGCAGCGGCAACGGAACAAAGTGTGCAATTATCGGAACAGATGAGCCGTGAAAAACTTCGAAGCGAGCAGATCAATGGATTGCTGGGCAAACAGAAATCTGCCGACGAAAAGCTGAAAGAACACTCCGAAAAATTTGTCTGGGACGGGTATCGCGATGAGCAGATTGTCAACGAGGCTTTCGCAAAAGCTGATGTAATTCAGAGAATGCTGAAAGAAAAAGAAACTGAATTGGAAAAACTCAGGCTTCAGGTTGAAAAAGAGGCATTGAACAAAGAAAAATACCAGGCTGAACTCGAAAAGATTAAAACAGCGCAGGCGGTGGCACAAGCTGAGGTTAAAACTCTTTCAGAGCAAATCGTATTGCTCAATGCATTGGATTTCAGGCATAAAACTTCATCTGAAATTGAAACTGAGAAGCAGGTTTTGGTGGATAAGAATGTCCGGATTGAAAAGCAATTCACCCATTTTTCCAATCGATTGATGGAACTCCGAAAAGAGAAAGACACTGTTGCCGGAAGTTTGGATGCCAACCGGAAGGAGCTTTTGGGTGAGTCTGAATTATTTGCTTCGCTTGAAAAGGAGCTCGAATCGCGATTGCTGCAAAGTAAGTACAGTAGTATCGAAGAGGTTCGAAAAGTGCTGGCAAAAGAAATAAACCTTGAAGCTGAAAAGAAGAAACTGGCCGATTTCAGGCAGCAGTTATTGGTTGTTCAAAATCAGGTTCAGCAGGTACAGTCTGAAATCGACAATCGCATGTATGAACCCGAAAAACATCAGCAATTGTTGGCTGCCATTCATCAGGCAAAAGAAGAATTGAATCAGCGCAATCAGGAATTGGGCAAGGTAGAAGAGTTGCTTCGAAAATTGCAGCGCGATCTGGAAAGTCAGGTGCAGCTCCGGAAAGAGCTTGAGAGGCTTGAGCTTCGGGCAGAAAATATAAAAACGATGAAGTCGCTGTTCAAGGCTAGTGGTTTTGTGAATTACATTTCGTCGGTTTACCTTCAGAATTTGTGCAACGCGGCAAACGACCGTTTTTTTCAACTTACCCGCCAGAAACTAAGTCTCGAAATTACTGAGGACAACAATTTTCAGGTACGCGATTTTTTGAATGGAGGCAAGGTGCGTAGTGTGAAAACGCTTTCAGGAGGGCAAACATTTCAGGCTGCATTGAGTCTTGCTCTTGCTTTGGCTGACAACATTCAGAAGATTACCGATTCAAATCAGAATTTCTTTTTCCTTGATGAAGGTTTTGGTTCGCTCGACAAAGACTCGTTGGCCGTGGTTTTCGATACGTTGAAATCGCTTCGGAAAGAGAACCGGATTGTTGGTGTAATTTCTCATGTTGAAGAAATGCAGCAGGAAATTGATACTCATTTGCGGATTGAGAACTACGAAGAAACTGGTAGCCGGATTTTGACAAGTTGGGGATAGATATTAAAAAAGCCGCTCTTCTTTTGAAGCAGCGGCTTTTTTATCGTATTTTGATTGATTTTACTTCTTCCAAAGGTTTTCCATTTCTTCCAGAGTTTTTCCTTTGGTTTCAGGAACATATCTAATCATGAACCAAGCTGCAAGCAGTCCCATTATACCATAAATCCAATAGGCAAAGCCATTATGGAATGTATTTACCAGGAATGTGCTTTTATTCATCATTGGGAATGTCCATGAAACGAGATAGTTCGAAATCCATTGTGCAGCAACAGCCACTGCCATTGCACGACCACGAATACGGTTCGGGAAAATCTCGGAAAGTAGAACCCAAACGACAGGTCCCCAACTTACGGCAAAACAAGCTACATATCCGAGCATATAAATTAGCGCTCCAATTCCAACTTGTTGAAAAAAGAATGAAAAACCAAGAGCAAACATGAAAAATGCCATGCCGATTGCTCCAATAATCATAAGTGGTTTACGACCAAATTTATCGACAGTCATAATGGCAACAACCGTAAACGAAAGGTTAATAACGCCTACAATAATGGTTTGAAGTAAGGCCGTATTGGTTCCTGAGCCCATGTTTTTGAAAATTTCAGGAGCATAATAAAGAACCACGTTTATGCCTACAAATTGTTGAAATGCAGAAAGTAAAATACCAACTACAACAATGAAAAATCCAAAAGAAAATAATTTCCCTGAAGTGGTTGAAAGTGTTTGTTTAATATCTGCAAGCACTTTAGTCCCAAGTTCCGGACCGTTAATTTTTTGTAGTACACTAAGCGCTTTGCTGTCTTGTCCTTTAAGTACCATGTATCGTGGGGTTTCTGGTACGAAAAAAAGGAGGATCAGGAATAAGGCTGCAGGGATCATTTCAGAGCCGAACATGTAACGCCATCCGATTGAGTTTAGCCAACTGTCGTCACCTTGTTTCGCAATGGCATAATTTACAAAGTAAACGATTAACATACCGAAAATGATGGCGAACTGGTTGAATGAAACTAATTTGCCTCGACTTTCGGCTGGCGAAATTTCAGCGATGTACATTGGCGATAGCATAGATGCCAATCCAACACCAATTCCACCGATAATCCTGTAAATAATGAAATGCCAGTAAAAAGTATAGTCGCCTTGTCCAAATGGACGGAATAACATTTCAGGGAACATTGATCCCAAAGCTGAAATAAAGAATAAAATAGCGGCCAAAATAAGTCCATTTTTACGACCCAATTTTAAACTGACGATGCCTCCAGACATGCCTCCAATAATACAGCCAATCAATGCACTCGAAACGATAAATCCAAGCTGAGAATTTGCTGCAGTTTCGCTTAAACCCATCGGTTGTATGAAAAAGGCATCGAGCGAACCAACAGTGCCCGAAATTACCGCTGTGTCATATCCAAAAAGTAGTCCCCCTAATGTTGCTACAATCGTGATAGCGATGATGAAAAATTTGTTTTGTTTCATTCGTTAAGAATTGTTTTAATGATTTATACCAATTTTAGAACTTCGAAAAGTTAATTGCTTCAAACACAAATTTCAGGAATAAATCAAAGTTAAGTTTAATTGGTCTATAAATAGAATAACCCGATTCGAAAGCAAATGCCTCAAATCGGGTTCTTGTATTATGTTTTATTCTTTTTTGTTCGACACTTCATGGCATTAAATGTAGCAATTAATCAATTGTTCCAGCATTTCCTGTTTGCCGCTGATTTGTTTTGGTTCGCCAACTTCTTTAGCAACATTGTAAAGGTCCGTCAAGCTTAATTTGCCAGCTTCGTATTGAGCTCCCTTACCTGCATCGTAAGAAGCATAACGGTTAGCTTTCAATTTCAGGTAATCCGAATCTTTCAACAATTTGTCGGCAATAACCAATGAACGTGCAAAAACATCCATGCCAGCAACGTGAGCAATGAAAATATCGTCTAAATCAGTTGAGTTACGACGAGTTTTTGCATCGAAGTTCACACCGCCGGTTGTGAATCCACCAGCCTGAATGATTTCGATCATGGCTTCGGTTACTTCATAGATATTGGTTGGGAATTCGTCGGTATCCCATCCGTTCTGGTAGTCACCCTTATTGGCGTCAATCGAACCAAAGAAGCCATTGTCGCGGGCAGTACGCAATTCGTGAGCAAAAGTATGACCAGCCAACGTAGCGTGGTTTACTTCAATATTCATTTTGAAATCGTTTTCCAAACCATGAGCTTTCAGGAAGCCAATTACAGTCTGGGTATCGAAATCATATTGGTGTTTCATTGGTTCCATCGGTTTTGGCTCAATCAGAAAAGTACCTTTGAATCCCAGAGCACGAGCATGGTCGCGGGCAGCACCAAGGAATTTACCCATGTGGTCTAATTCGCGTTTGGTATCGGTGTTGTGCAGGCTCATATAACCTTCGCGTCCTCCCCAGAACACATAGTTTTCGCCACCTAATGCGATTGTTGCTTCCATGGCGTTCTTAACCTGAACGGCAGCATTGGCCCATACGCTGAAATCTGGATTGGTTGAAGCGCCATTCATGTAACGTGGATCGCTGAATACGTTTGCAGTTCCCCACAATAATTTAATACCGGTAGCTGCCTGACGTTCTTTGGCAAAGTCAATCATGTTGGCCAAACGTTTTTCAATTTCGAAAACAGAACCACCACCGACCACATCAGTATCGTGGAAACAATAGAAAGGAGCGCCTAATTTGCTGATGAATTCGAAAGCAGCATCCATTTTTTCTTTAGCGGCTGTCATCGGATCATCGGCGCCAACCCAAGGGAAAATCTGAGTTCCGGGACCAAATGGGTCGCCACCGTCGCCGCAGAAGGTGTGCCAGTAGGCAACAGCAAAACGAAGATATTCTTTCATGGTTTTGCCTAAAACTACCTGATTGGCATCGTAATATTTGAATGCCATTGGATTTTTCGATTGTGGCCCCTCGTATTTAATTTGATCAATACCTGGGAAATACTCTTTGTTTCCTTTAAAAACTGTCATAATTGTAAATTTTAAATGATATTTTATGTATTACTTAATTCTGATTGTCAGTATTATAAAACTTTGTTTAAAGCCTGTTTCCAGTTCAGGTAGGCATCTTCATATTGTGCTTTCTTAGAAGTATCGGGAGTAATAGTATCTAGCTTTTTCAGGTTGGCGAATGCTTCTTTAGCCGATGAATAATAACCCGAACCTATTCCAGCTCCACGCGCAGCGCCAACCGATCCGTCGGTGTTGTACAATTCGATGGTTGCTCCGGAAACTCCGGCGAGTGTATCACGGAAAACAGGGCTGAGAAACATGTTGGCTTTCCCTGCGCGGATAACCTGCGCTTTGATGCCAATTTCTTCCATGATTTCCAGACCGTATTTGAACGAGAAAACAATTCCTTCCTGTGCTGCACGAAATAAGTGTGATTGAGTATGCGTATTAAATCCCAAACCTGAAATTTGTGCCCCAATATTTTTGTTTTTGAGAACGCGTTCCGAACCATTGCCGAAAGGTAGAATACTCAAACCTTCAGATCCTACGGCTACTTCAGAAGCTTTTTGGTTCATTTCGTCGTACGAAAATGCTTTGTTCCCAACGTATTTGTTCAACCATGAATTTAAAATTCCGGTTCCGTTGATGCACAATAAAACACCAAGACGGTTTGCTTCGGATGTATGGTTGACGTGTGCAAATGTATTTACACGAGAATAAGGATCGTATTTCACTTCTCCACTCACACCATAAACAACTCCTGAGGTTCCGGCGGTTGTTGCTATTTCACCTGGATTTAAAACATTCAAGGACAAAGCATTGTTAGGTTGGTCGCCTGCACGATAGCTGATTTTGGTTCCTGCCGCTAAGCCCAATTCGGTTGCGGCTTTTTCATTTACAAAGCCTTGCACTGAAAATGTTGGGACAATTTCTGGAATAAACGATTTTTCGAATCCGTAATAATCGAGCAGCATATTGGCCACCGAATTTTCTTTGAAATTCCAAAGAATTCCTTCTGACAAACCGCTGGCAGTCGTTTTTATTTCGCCTGAAAGTTTCATATCAATGTAATCGCCTGGTAGCATTATTTTGTCAATTCTGGCGTACAATTCCGGTTCGTTGTCTTTCACCCATTTTAGTTTTGAAGCGGTGAAATTCCCCGGAGAATTGAGCAGGTTGGCAAGGCATTTTTCTTCACCGATTTCAGCAAAAGCCTTGTTGCCAAATTCAGCAGCACGGCTGTCGCACCAAATGATAGAAGGACGCAAAACTTCTTGGTTTTTATCAAC
>JBBQXI010000193.1:0-7520 GCA_038209805.1 Bacteroidales bacterium
ATGCCCTTGAATTACGACCACCAAAACATTAATATCGACAACGACCGTGTGATCACCAATCAACGGATGATGCAGGCTAAAATTGGATTTAGCCATTTTCTGAACGAGCAAACCGAACTGAAATTTGGTGCCGATTGGGTAAACTTTTCGTACGAGCAAAAAATCAGAATGGATGGTAATTACCGGTTGCCATTCACCAATAACGAACTTTCGGGTTTTGCTGAAATGGAATACAAACTCTCGAAGAAATTCGCAACACGTCTGGGATTCAGAGCAGAGAATAGCTCTCTTTTAAAGGGAACGACAATTGTCCCACGTTTTTCAGGAGCATACAAAACAGGTGACCACAGCCAGATCTCGCTGGCCTGTGGCAAATTTTACCAAAATCCGGAGAACGACTATCTCAAATTTGCACCTCAGCTAAAACCTGAGAAAGCATCGCACGCAGTGATGACCTGGCAATACCTGACCGAGATGAAAACGTTTCGCGTAGAAGGCTATCTAAAGAAATACAACAATCTGGTTAAATACACGCAACCATTGGCATCCAATCCGCTTGATTACAACAATTTCGGGATCGGTCACGCTGAAGGTATCGACATTTTCTGGCGTGATAAGGAAACCTTGAAACTAACCGATTACTGGATTTCGTATTCGTGGATCAACGCCAGCCGCAATTACAAAGATTATCAGGAGTCTGCTGTTCCGACTTTTGTTTCAGAACATAATTTATCGGTGGTCTACAAACGCTACCTTCCGGCATTAAATACTTATGCTTCGCTGACCTATTCGTACGCCAGCAGTCGTCCATATCACGATCCGAATTTTTCAGGTTTTATGAATGCAAAAACACAGTCGTACAACGACATCAGTTTAAGCCTGACTTACCTGATGCAGACGTTCGGAAAACAATCGGTTCTGCACCTGATGGTCAACAATCTGGCAGGTTTCGACAATGTGTATGGCTATAATTTTTCAAACACACCGAATGCTGCCGGTAAATATGAATCGACACCAATTAAATCGCCTTTTGTAAGACAGATTATTTTGCTCGTATCAATTATGCTTTGAGGAAGACGGAAGCCCACAGAGCTATTCTTGAAATAAATTTAAACTGCTTAAAATATCAATTCTAAAATTTACAAAAATGAAAAAATCAATTTTTACCCTAGTCTTTGTTCTGTTGTTCAGTGTAGGTTTTGCCAACGATGCCTATCAAAAAGCCATGAGCCAGTCAATCGAAAAACTATTTCAGGCTAAAACCATTCCTGAATATGTTGAAGTTGCCAATCAGTTTGAACGTATTTCGCAAATTGAAAAAGCAGAATGGTTACCACTCTATTACGCTTCATTTGCGTATATCATGATCAGCTTTCAGGAAGCAGAAAACACAAAAAAAGACCAATATCTCAATCAGGCTCAAAAATACCTGGATCAGGCCATGGCGATTGAACCCAACGAATCGGAATTGTATATGCTACAGGGATTTTTATATCCTTCGCGAATAACTATTGATCCAATAAACCGAGGTATGACGCTCGTGCCCGAAATGAATAAATCGCTTGACAAAGCTCTGGCTCTAAATCCTAACAACCCACGCGTTTATTACCTCCAGGCAACCATGACGTATCACATGCCCGAAGCTTACAGTGGAGGGGCAACCAAAGCACTTCCACTGTTTACTCTGGCAGATGAAAAATTCAGGATATTCAAGCCAAAAACTGAAATATCCCCAAACTGGGGGAAAGAAATGAATGAAGTTGAGCTGGAGAAGATTAAGGAATCGATCGCAAAATAGAATAGTTGCGGGTTGCGAGATACAAGTTGCGGGAAAACTCGTAACCCGTAACTCGCAACATTTTCTTAACGAACGCTTTCTCTTTAAAGAATAATTATCCGTATTTTCGATCAAACTTTCAACCTAAACTCAACCAATGACTAACGAGCAAAACAACATGAACAAATTATTCTGGCAAATCCCAGCATGGATTCTGCTTTTGATTGTCATTGGCAATACGATCATGTTAATCATCCTAAAAGGAAACGAATTCACCTTTGAAATGTTCCTTTTGGCTTCGCTCAATTCGGTACTGGTTGGAGGTTCCTTTATGGTTGGACTGAAAATGATAGTTACTTCACTCGACCGAAAACTTCCATGGTTGCACAATCCATTGAAGCGATTAATCGCTCAGTTTTTCATTACCCTTGGGTTTTCGCTCTTTATTATTGTAGCCACTATATTCCTGACAGGTTTTTTTACTCATCAGAAAATTACGTCGAGTTTCTTTTTTGATCAGGCCTCTTTTATGGCGAAAGTTGCATTCCTGTTTGTTTTCGTTGGATCGTTACTTTCGAATGCAGTTTTGTTTTTTAAAAACTGGAAAGAAGCTGCCGTTCAGCAAGAGAAACTGAAGCGCGAACAACTGGCACTGCAATACGAAACCTTGAAAAGCCAGGTGAATCCACATTTTTTATTCAACAATTTAAACTCACTGACCTCGCTTATCAGTTCAAATCCTGAAAAAGCAATTGATTTTGTGAAGAAACTTTCGGAAGTTTACCGGTATGTGCTCGACCAGAAAAATCACGAATTGGTGGCGCTCGAAACGGAACTGAAATTCGTAGAATCCTACATATATCTGCATCAAATCAGGTTTGGAACAAATCTCAAAGTACAAATGGATGTTAATCCACATAACGTCAAAGTAATTCCCCTTTCCATTCAGTTGCTGGTCGAAAATGCCATCAGACACAACGAAATTTCTGATAAAAAACCGCTATCAATTCGCCTGTACACCAATGATGATCAGTACCTGATTGTTGAAAACGTCCTTCAGAAGAAATCGGGATCAGAAGGAAGTGGAATGGGTATTCAAAATATCAGCGACAGGTATGGATTTTTTACGGATAGAAAGGTTCTGATCACGTTTAATTCAGAACGATTTAAAGTAAGCATTCCACTGTTAACCGATTGACCCATGTACAAAATACTTATCATTGAAGACGAAAAGCCTGCGGCTGAATGGTTACAACAGTTAATCCTGAAGTTTGACCCGCAAATTTCGGTGCTGGCCGTGATTGATTCGGTACGTGACGCCACTGAATGGTTTCAGCAAAATCACGCGCCAGACCTGGTTTTTATGGACATTCAGTTGGCCGATGGTTTGAGTTTCGAAATTTTTGAACGTGTAAAAGTTCCTTGTCCTGTGATTTTTACCACCGCTTACGAAGCATATGCCGTAAAAGCGTTCAAGGTAAACAGTGTCGATTATCTCCTGAAACCTATTGCGTACAACGAACTGGAAGCCGCTTTTCAGAAATTCGGGAATCAGATCAAAAAGGTGGAAGAAGTGCAGCCAGTTACCGTCGAATTGCTGAATAAAGTAAAGGAAATGCTCAGTAAACAATACAAAACCCGCTTTATAATTAAGGTTGGTGAGCATCTGAAATCGATTCCGGTGGAAGAAATCCTGTTCTTTTACAGCCTCGAAAAGGCAACCTACCTGTGTACCGCCGATTTTAAAACCTACCTAGTCGATTATTCGCTCGACCGCATTTCTGGAACGATTGACGAACATCGGTTTTTCCGCATCAACCGGAAATACATACTTAGTAATCTGTCGATTGCCGACATTGTATTTTATTCGAACAGCCGCCTGAAAATCAAATTGAAAAAGCCCGACGAAGAAAGTATCATTGTGAGTCGGGATAAAGTGGCGGCATTTAAGGAATGGCTTGATTTATAAAAATTAGTCAGGGCTTCACTTCGAGTGAAACCCTGACAAATTCTATATGCAAATCCGGGACAATATTATTTTATTCCGGCCAAAGCTACTTTTACTGTTGCGACAAGCGGGGTTGTGGGCTTGCCAATAAGCTTCGAAAGTTGATGGGAGTCATCCAGCAAATCACCTTTTGAGGCACCAACATCCCATCCGGCAATCGCATCAGCAAACCCTTCAGGAATACCAAAACTTTTCAAAATCTTAGCGTATTCGGTTTCTGGAAGATTGTTATAAGGAATTGCTTTCCCCGTTTGTTTCGATATTTCTGCAGCCAAATCAGCCAAAGTATACGACTCGTCACCAGCCAACTCATAAATTTTATTCTGATGTCCTTCACCAGTAATAACAGCAACAGCTGCATCGGCAAAATCAGCACGGGCAGCCGAAGAGATTTTACCATTTCCAGCGCTACCAATAAATGCACCAGCAGCCACAGCACCAGCAACCGAACCGGTGTAGTTTTCGGTATACCAGCCATTACGCAAAATGGTATACGGCAATCCCGATGCCTTTAATGTTTCTTCAGTAGCAAAATGCTCCGGAGCAAGGCTCAGTGTCGAAGTATCTGCATGAAGCAAACTGGTATAAACAACCCATTTTACGCCCGCTTTTTTTGCAGCTTCAATTACATTGGCATGCTGTGTTGCACGTTGACCAATCTCATTGCCAGAAATAAGTATTAGATTATCAATACCTTTAAGTGAATCAACCAGTTGATTGGGATTATTGTAATCAAATTCACGGGCCTCAACACCCAAATCTACAGCTTTGTGTGGCGAACGAACCAATGCCACCACATTTGCTGATAATCCTTTTCCTTTAAGTCCTTCAACTACCAATCGGCCTAGCTGACCAGTAGCTCCTGTTACTCCTGTTTTCATCTTTGTTTTGTTTCAAATTACTAATATACTTTTAATATTTGATATATTTTAGTTTTTTAATTACTTTTGGTAAGTCAAAAATAGAATACATACAACACATAAACAAGAACTTACTAAAAAGTTAAATACTTACCTGGAGGTTAGTAATACGTAAATGAGGTATTTATGGATAAAGATTTTTTGAAAAAATATGGAGATGCCGAACATTGCCCGGTACGAAACGTGATAGATCGCATTGGCGACAAATGGTCGGTTCTCGTATTAATGGTTCTGGAAGAGGCGAATGTGTTGCGGTTTAATGAAATATGGGGATCGATTCAGACAATTTCACAAAAAATGCTGGCGGTGACTTTAAAAACGCTTGAAGCCGACGGATTGGTCAAACGGACTGTTTATCCGCAAATACCACCCAAAGTTGAATATCAATTAACCGAAAGAGGCAAATCGTTACTGCCACATTTGCATGGATTGGTTGGCTGGGCAAACGAAAATATGGTTGAAATTAAGGAATCGAGAGAACTGTATGAAAAGATTTCAAGCAACTGAAAAACAACATCTTGATAAATAGTTTCAAGTTTACAACCGAAATGACATAAGAGTTGGGGCGTTGCCCCAAGACCCTAATTACTTTTTTGTCTTAACACAAAAAAGTAATCAAAAAAAGTCAAGGCTTAACCCGCTTGGCTCGAAAAACTACGATCGACGGCTAAAATCTTTTAAACTCGCCTTCGGCTCAAACAGAAAAGATTTTTAACACCGTCTTCTCTTGTTTTTCGGCTCACCGGCTTAGTCCAATTGCTTTTCTCGAAGTTTCTAACAAACAAACGCATAAAAAATGAGGCGACTGTTAGAAACAATCGCCTCATTTGTAAAAATACACAGACCTGTAAGCCGGGTTCTGTACTCGTCTTGCGACGAGTCTCCATCATTTATCTACCCGGGTTATCACTAACCCGATCCAGCAGCCTACCCCTCACGATTTCCGAAGAATCAAAACGGGCCGTTCTGTATTCAGGCGTACCTGAAGATCGTGATATATTTGGCTTTGCAACCCATCAGAAGTACGGCTGATTGTGTTGCCACAACCACCGGTGAGCTTTTACCTCGCCTTTTCACCCGTTCCCGGTCGCGACACGTCGAAACCGGGTGGTCATTTTCTGTTACCTTACTGCAAGCTTTCGCCTGCCTTCCTGTTAAGAAGCATGGTGCCCTGCGTTGCCCGGACTTTCCTCTCTCCCGAATAAACGGAACAGCGATAGAGCAGTCTGCGCTGCAAAGGTGCGGAAAATAAATCGGATTTTACAAATATTGATTTTGACTGTCAGGTTATTCGAACCCAAGATTTACTTTATATTCCGGAGTAAATGATATTTTTTTGATATTCAGCACTTGTTTCGATTTACTAAAATCTGGCCTGTTTTCAGGAGAAATATCATCCAGATAAGACGATCCTTCGTTCACTGGCCGGAAATAAAAGACCATTTCTTTGGATGCCGCGTTGGGATAGAACTTTTTTAGACCAATTTGCCAAAGTGTACCTTTCCAAAATTCGTCGGTAACCAATTCTCCATCCAGAAAACCCATGCCGGTATCGCCGGTATAATCAATATTCAGAAAAATGTCATTCAACCCGCTCAATGAAGAAGGCAGGGTTACGACTGTCTTTCTATCACCTACTTGCCTTACTGTTGGTTCTAATTTTACTTCCGGCACCGATATGTTGAATGCTGACATCAGACTATTATTTACATAAGCTGAAATCGTCGCTTTTCCGGCAATGGCCTTACTTTGTAACTTCGGATAAACCTGAATACTAAACGCATTATTACCGTTACTCAGCAGGGTTATCGAATCGTTTTCCTGCAACACTAAAGCATCGGAGAATAGCAACGATTTTTGCCCTTTTATGCTGACTATGTAGGATTTTAACGCCAACGATTTTTCGATAATCAGAATTTTTGTCTGACGACCTTTTACGTTGACGGTAAATTCCGAAGTTCCTTTGGGGCATTTTACCAGTATTCGCTTTTCATTTTGTTCGATTCTGATTCCCGGGGCTTTCTTGATTGAAAAACCATCGCGTTTGGCAAACGAGAATTCTGCATTGCTCCCGTTTTGTGCAACAAAAACATAATAAGGCATTTTGTTGTCGTCGCTTTTGGTAAATAATTGCGCTGTTGCATAAATTAAATCAGCTCCATTAATCGCCAGATGAAATGGGAATAGCAAATTTTCGCCTTCTTTTACCGAAAAACCTTGCGATTCGGGTATTGTAACAACACCTCCGGAAGTATTGATTTTAACTTGAATATCCTGTTTGTCTGTCGTCGTGGTGTCGTCCTGAAAATTATTCACAAAAAGAAAACCGGAATTTCCTTTGACTCTGACTGCATAACGGAGATCGGTTACATTTTCAGGCTTTATCATTGTTGCATTTTCAGGAAGAACGGTCATCATGGGAGCCAGTAAATCGCCAAAATCCTGAGCAAACCAATTGATGAGTTTCAGTCGTTGAAATCCTTCGCGAACCTGGCCAAACTCGCCGATCGGAGCCTGAAAATCATACGAAATCTTAGGCAATCCGTATGCTTCATCGCTAAAATAATATTGATCACCACGTGGCGTTGATCCGCCATGATACATGTAGTAACCAAGTCCGTTGGCGCCACTGCCCAGGCATCGGTTAATCATGGCATCAAAACTTTTTTGGTCTACGATGGGTCTACGCGAATAAACAGTCATGATTCCTGAACCTAATTCTGCCGGAAATGCAGGATAATCCTCTGGCTTATATCGTACCGGTGAATAATCAGGAACTTTATGCATGTCTGTATACAGGAAAAAAGGCGATAAA
>JBBQXI010000194.1:0-7470 GCA_038209805.1 Bacteroidales bacterium
AATGGAACGCGCCATTACCAATATGGGAGATGTGTATCTCAAAAATACGGAACACATTCATACCGACTGGCAAATGGTAAAAGAATATTCGCTGTCGAAAGATTTGCTGGCCATGTCAAGGGTTTTTATTGATCCTGAAAACCAACAGCAAACCATTGCAACCAAAGGCGCTCCTGAAGCTATTTTCGACTTGTGTCATCTTTCATCTGAAGAAAAGAAGAAATATGCCGATGCAGTTGCTGAAATGGCTTCGGAAGGATTGAGGGTGCTGGGCGTGGCAAAATCAATGATCGGGAAGGACAATTTACCCGAAATTCAACATGACTTCGATTTTGAATTCATTGGCTTGCTTGCCTTGTCTGATCCAATTCGCGAAACCGTTCCTGAAGCAGCACGCGAATGCTACCAAGCCGGAATCCGGGTGATCATGATCACAGGCGATTATCCGGTAACTGCGATGAATATTGCCCGCGAAATCGGGCTGAAAAATTATCAAGTTTCAATTAGTGGTCCAGAACTTCAGGAAATGACAGAAGATGAACTTTGTGAACGGATTAAGGATGTAAATGTCTTTGCACGTGTGATTCCGGAGCAAAAACTGAAGATTGTGAATGCGCTAAAGCGAAATCGTGAAATTGTTGCAATGACAGGTGACGGAGTGAACGATGCCCCGGCGCTGAAGGCAGCCAATATTGGGATTGCCATGGGTGAAAAGGGTACCGATGTAGCACGCGAAGCTTCGTCATTGGTATTGATGGACGACAATTTTGCATCAATTGTGGGTGCAATAAAAATGGGACGACGCATTTTCGACAACCTGCAAAAGGCCTTGGGTTATATCTTTGCAATCCATGTTCCTATTGCTGGATTATCACTTATTCCGGTCTTTTTTGCAGATTGGCCATTATTACTGTGGCCGGTTCACATTGTTTTTCTCGAATTGATTATCGACCCGGCCTGTTCCATTATTTTTGAAGCCGAAAAGGAAGAAAAAGATGTAATGAACCGCCCTCCAAAAGACATTAATGAACCATTTTTTGGCGCCGGAAAAATTTGGCTGAGTTGTTCCCAGGGCATCGGAATTCTGGTCATGGTTTTTGCCGTATATTTCTTCGGACTGCGAATGAATTATTCAGAACAGGAAGTTCGTGCATTGGCTTTTACCACGCTGATTGCAGCCAATATAGCTGTTATTTTATCGAATCGTTCATGGACACGAAATATCTTCCAGATCATCGCTACTCCAAATAAAACTGTGAAATGGGTTGTTGGCGGAGCTGCTTTTTTCCTGATTCTGGTACTGAATGTACCTTTCCTTTTGAGTCTGTTTCAGTTCGAAAAAATCAGTATAATCGAATCTGTGGTTTGCGTTGTGCTTGGATTTTCGAGCATCATTTGGTTCGAAATGTATAAGGTGATTACAAATAGGGAAAGGAGTTAATGGATTTTACAACTAAAAATGCACTCCAGAAACATACACCCATTTCCCGTTCTCGCGCTGAAAAAGTGATTTTTCGTGAATTTGCTGAGGCTTTCCGTTTTCGAGGTAAAGCGCTTTGAATTCCACATAGCCAATCTCATCGCTGGTTTCTCCCGCTTGAGTTTGGATGATTGTCAAGCCCATCCAGTTAACCGACTTCGCCCATTTTTCGATGCTTTTGCGTTCTTTGATTGGTCGTGTTTTTACTGAATGGCTACGCATCAGGTAATCGACGTTGGCTAGGGTAAATGCAGTATAGCGCGAGCGCATCAGTTCTTGCGCGGTTAAAGCATCGCGTTTGCCGGTCATGATGGGTTCACAGCATACCACATAATCAAGGCCAGAGCCACATACACAAAGAATTGGCATAATCTGAGATTAAAGTTTATTCAATGCTTTTTGCAAGGGGCAATTTTCAGGAATAGCTTGTCCTTCGCGGTAACTGGCAAGCAATTCAACTGATTGTTGAGCCAACGATCGGCGCACAGCACGGCGTTCGCCTTTAACACGGGCAATCTTTAGGTTGTCGTAGGCCGTGGTTTGATGGCGCATCCAAGCAATAACGGCATGGGCGGCGCGCTCTTCAATCGGAATTAGTTGTGTGCGAGCCACGGTACCACTTCCAACCGGAATGGCATGAATTGTAACCGCCTTTGCCAGTTTTTTCTCCAACTCTTTATAATTGGGATGGAAATCGAGAAAACATTCAATGGCTATACTAAAATCTGCCTCGTATTCAGTTTGTTTCTTATCTCTTCGATCGGCAGCATAGATTTGCTTCTTTTTATATTCATCAGTCAGGCGAATCTGCTGGACATCACGCTTTGCTTGCTCGATGGTTGTTGCCGGAGCCCAAATTCCCAGCGAAATGGTTCGTCGTCCTTTTTTTACCTCAACGCGCCAGTATGATCCTTTCGAAGTTACTTTTCGGGTTACTCCGGCATCGCCAGCAGGTAAAAAAGCCCAATCGGTTGGTGGTTTTAACGTTTCGCCATTTGGTCCGGTTAATTCGCCATGTGCGCCGGGTTTTACAATTAGAATATTTGGATTCATAGATTTTCAGATAACAACTTACTTAACAAGCCACGGTGCTACATAATCGGCAGGTCTCGTTTTCACAACCGGTGTTTTCGGAACAAAACCAATTTCGATTTTTTCGATTTTACCTTTTTCGATTTTGTAGAGCAAAGACTGATAAGGCTCAAATGTGAGATTCAGTTCGTAGCTTTTCGCACCGAAATTCAAATTTACCAGAGCATGTTTGGTTTCTGTTTCAAGCGACTGGCCATATCCCATTGGAAACTTTATGCGGTCAGCTTTTGGATTGGGGAAGAAAACATACAATGTTTCACCATCTTTTCGGCACCAATGACGGGTTACCTTATTTCCGGAGATAAAAGGAGTAAGGTTTTGGGGAATCACTGAAGTTACATTTTTCGATTTTTTCAATTTTTCAGCTAGCAATGAATAATCAGCATGTAATACTGCTCCGGGTTCTTTGGGCTCAGCCTTCAGGATGATTTTTAAACCTGATTCAGCAAGGCTGGAGATTTTCTTCAAGGCTTTAAAATCGAGATATTTTACATCGACATATAGTGCCTTATACTGAGCGTTACCTATTTTTAAAAGACCATCGTTAAATTGCGCCTTTTCAAGGAATTCGCGATTAATCCAGGTTGGGTTATATCCATTCAACTCATCAGGAAAATACACATAACGCATTTCGTAATATCCCCAGGCCCAGATAAACTGCTTTTCTTTGGGCATCACACCGGCAGTCCACATATCCTCTGTGGGTAAATACACGGCTATGTCAGAGTAGGTATTTCCTTTCTTCATATATTCTGAAACAGTCTCCAAATACTTGTTGAAAGGCTTTATTTCAGGAGCCAAATTACCTTTATCGCCAATGTGAGTTGTTGCATAAAAATTGACCGTATCCTGCCCTTTGGGGTTATGCGCTTTGCCGTGCCAGATTATTCGATTTATTCCGTTGGCAAATAGCGCATCGGCCACCAATTTTAAATCGGCAGTCTGCTCTTGACGAATATAATCGCGTGGCCAACCATAAAGACAGGTGAACGTTTCTGCTGAAACGATCTTTTTGCCTGACAATAATGCCGCTGATGCCGGAATCGAGTTAAATTCAGGTTCGAAAAGCATGGATTCTCCTTCAGGAATATCGAGTGATGAATATCCTGAAATTAAGTCGCAGGGAGCTCCCGAAACCTGACCTCGGGATAAAATTCCAACCGAGTTTAGTGTTGAATCGTAATCGCAATAGAATTTCAAAACCTTGTCGGAAATTAAACTCATGTAATCGTACAGATACTTGCCGTTGCGTGGAACGTATATCGAATCCATATACGGGATAATATCATATCCGAATTTTTTGCTGAAGTCCTGGTCAAACCCATCGCACCAAAGCTTTTCAGTTTCAACTTCCCAGCTATCGACAAAATAGGCGGTTGGAAGTTTAATTTTTGGTCGCGGGAATGCCTTTAAAAGTCGGTCGAAATAAGGCTGATAATTTTTCCGGGTCAAATGATCGATTACATAACCTGTTTTAGGATACTGCCACGATTTTGAAATTTCCTGTCGCCATGCCGCATCTCCATATCGTTGGGTTGCTTGTTCGAAGGTCACTGAAGTATCGCCAAAAGGCCACAATGTTCCATAGGTCAAATCACATCCTAATCCAATAGAATCATCATATTGCTTTGTGAAATCAACGATTCTGGTCCATTCCGGACTAAGCCATTCCTGCCGTGGAGTATATGTTGTATCGTTTTTGTTGAATCTGTTCAAAGGATAAACCCAAGCCAATTCTACTCCTCCAAACCCGTGAGCTTTTAGCCAGTCGAGGTTAAATCTGACGTCCTCTTCTTTTATTTTCGAGGCAAACCACCAATATCTTGCGTAAGGTTTCGAACTAAATTCAGGAGATTGCCTTTGCCTTTCAGCTTTTTCTTGAGCCGATAGCTTGCCGGACGAAATTACAATCAGCAGGACAATGAGCAGTTTGGTTAGGTTCATATTCAGTTTTTTTTACATTTCTTTTGGCCTGAATTGCTACTACAAATTATCGTTTATTTTCCGGTTTTCCATCGGGTATTTTTCCATTTGTTTTGCTCTTCGGTATTCAGAAAAGTCCATGCAACAATCCGGCTGATTTTGTTTCCTTGTCCCATTGGAATGGTTTCTGTTCCAAAAACTTCGGCCTTTTCAAGTGCTTTGTAAACGCTTCGCAGGTTCGATTCTTTCGAAATCATGGTGGAAAAGCAAAAACAGTTTCCGGCGAATTTTTTACTTTGCTGGATCATGCTGTGCACAAATTTTTCTTCACCCCCGTCGCACCACAGTTCATGATTCTGACCACCAAAATTCAGAATTGGTTCAGCTTTTTTATTCAAGTGTAAATTGTGGATTTTCCGGAGTGAGCCTGCCAGCGCTTCTTTTTCCGAAGCATGGAATGGCGGATTGCAGATAGACAAATCGATGTGTTCGTCTTTCCGGATAATTCCGTAGAAAAAGTCTTTCTGGTTGGTTTGAAGTTTACATTCTACTTTTCCTTGCAGCACGGGATTGGATGCAATAATTCGGTTTGCCGATTCAATGGCCGTCGGATCAATATCTGACCCAATGAACGACCAGTCGTATTCCTGAACTCCAATGATGGGATAGATACAACTGGCGCCGATTCCAACATCCATACATCTGATTTTTTGACCGGTCGGAATTTTTCCGTAGTTATTGCGACACAAAAAATCGGCAATGTGATGGATATAATCAGCTCTTCCCGGAATGGGCGGACACAAATAACCTTCAGGAATATCCCAGTGGTTAATACCGTAGTGATGCAATAATAAAGCCTTGTTCAGCGCTTTTACCGCTTCAGGATTGGCAAAATCGATCGATTCGTCGCCGTACGGGTTTGGCTTGACAAAGGGTGCAAGTTCCGGGTAACTTTCAATCAATTGTTTGAAATCATAGCGTTCTCGGTTTTTGTTACGCGGATGTAATTTCGATTTTTCTTTAGGGTGTTCTCTTTTATTCTGAAGCATAGAAATAATTTCTCTTATTTTGAAGCAACAAATTTAAACTTAAAAATGCAGAAAGCTTGAGCTAAATTAATTCTGTCTGTTTGTTAAATATCATGCATTTATTAAACCTATCTGCTATTAAATCGTTATTAAAACAATCACAATGTCTAAATATTGAAACTAAGTTTTAAATTAGCCAAGAATCGATCAAATGCAGGGTACTTTCGCTGCATACATATTTAATTCGTTCAAAAATCAGAATATGGCAATTATCGTAGCTATTAAGCACAATACATACTACCAGTACGATCGTCTGATCAATATGGGTGCTCATGTAATCCGCCTGAAACCCGCGCCGCACAGCCGGACTAAAATTCATTCGTACTCTTTGAATATTGAGCCGAAAGAGCATTTCATTAACTGGCAGCAAGATTCATTTGGCAATTATCTGGCACGTGTTGTTATGCACGACAAGGTGAAGGAATTTAAGGTTGAGGTAGAAGTTGTGGCAGAAATGACGGTCATTAATCCCTTCGATTTTTTTGTTGAGGAATACGCCGATAAATTTCCTTTTCAGTATGAAATTCAAGATACAAAAGAATTAGCGCCCTATTTTGAGATTGTTGAAAATGGTCCCCGTTTAACTGAATGGGTCAAAAGGCTGGCCGTCTATAAAAATATAAACATCGTTGACTTTCTGGTGGCCATTAACCGCGAAGTCAATCAGGAAATTGAATATACGGTTCGTATGGAACCCGGTGTATTTACCTGCGAGGAGTCGTTGCAAAAGAAGCTCGGTTCGTGTCGCGATTCGGCCTGGCTGCTGGTGCAAACCATGCGACATTTGGGGTTGGCTGCCCGTTTTGTCTCCGGATATTTGGTTCAATTGAAAGCCGACCAGAAATCGATTGATGGCCCATCAGGAACAGAAAAAGACTTTACCGATTTGCATGCCTGGTGCGAAGTTTATGTTCCCGGTGCCGGCTGGATTGGACTTGATGCGACATCCGGTTTGCTTGCTGGCGAAGGTCACATTCCGCTGTGCTGTACTCCTGCGCCTTCGAGCGCTGCACCGATTTCAGGAGCAATTGATCCGTGCGAAGTAGAGTTTTTCCATTCGAACGAAGTGATTCGTATTCACGAAGATCCTCGTGTGACTAGGCCTTACAGCGACCAGCAATGGGCTGGAGTGATGGCTTTAGGCGATCAGGTTGATCAAAAATTTGAAGAAGGCGATGTTCGGCTGACTATGGGTGGCGAGCCTACTTTTGTGTCGATCGACGACATGGAATCGGAACAATGGAACACGGCAGCTGATGGCGAGGCAAAAAAAGTTTTATCGAACAAGCTGATTCATAAACTTAGCGAAAGTTTTGGCAAGGGCGGATTGTTTCACTATGGTCAAGGAAAGTGGTATCCGGGCGAACCAACGCCACGCTGGCAAATGGCGCTCTACTGGCGAAAAGATGGATTTCCCATCTGGAAAAACAAAAAATGGCTGGCCGATTTCAGTCAGAATTACGGATACACCTTTAAGGATGCTGAGAAGTTTATGACTTCACTGACCCGAAAAATGGGAGTTGCTCCCGAAAATGTTGTTTCGGGTTATGAAGATGCATTTTATTATTTGTGGACAGAACGTAAACTGCCAGTAAATATAGATCCACTAAATATTGACCTGAAAGATTCGCTCGAACGCCGGACGATGATGGAGCAACTGGAGCGCGGCTTAAATGACCCGACCGGATTTATTTTGCCGCTTCGATGGGCATATCAAAAAAGTGGCTGGATCAGTTGTAAATGGGAATTTCGAGGTGGTAAAATGTTTTTAATTCCCGGAAATTCGCAAATGGGCTACCGTTTGCCACTCGATTCACTTCCGGTAGTGCCTGAATCGAAACGCCCGAAACCCGCAGAGCGCAGTCCTTTCGAAGAATCGGAAGCGTT
>JBBQXI010000195.1:0-7443 GCA_038209805.1 Bacteroidales bacterium
GCAATATTTTCAATGTTGGAAAATCGCAGGCTAAAGTCTTTGATAAAGATTCGAGAGTGTCAAATACATTTAAAGATGTAGCTGGTTTGGCTGAAGCTAAACAGGAAGTTGAAGAAATCGTCGATTTCCTTAAAAGTCCGACCAAATTCACCAAACTGGGTGGAAAAATCCCAAAAGGAGCCTTATTGGTAGGCCCTCCGGGAACCGGGAAAACTTTGCTTGCTAAGGCAGTTGCCGGAGAAGCTAATGTTCCTTTCTTCTCGATGTCGGGTTCCGATTTTGTTGAGATGTTTGTCGGAGTTGGCGCTTCGCGTGTTCGCGATTTATTCAAACAGGCCAAAGAGAAAGCACCATGCATCGTGTTTATCGACGAAATTGATGCCATTGGACGTGCAAGAGGCAAGAACCCAAACATGGGATCGAACGACGAACGCGAAAATACCTTGAATCAGCTTTTAACCGAAATGGATGGTTTTGACACCAATTCAGGAGTAATTATATTGGCAGCTACAAACCGCGCCGACATTCTCGACAAAGCATTGATGCGTGCTGGCCGTTTCGACCGTCAGATACATGTTGAATTACCCGATTTAAATGAGCGTGAAGAAATATTCAATGTTCACTTAAGACCGATAAAACTTTCACCCGAAATTGATCCCGCTTTTCTGGCCAAACAAACTCCCGGATTCTCGGGTGCCGACATTGCCAACGTATGTAATGAATCGGCTTTAATTGCAGCCCGACACAATAAAGATTTAGTCGACAAGCAAGACTTTTTGGATGCAGTTGACCGTATAATCGGTGGTCTGGAAAAGAAGAATAAAATCATTTCGGTGGACGAAAAGCGTAGAATTGCATATCACGAAGCCGGACATGCTACCATAAGCTGGTTGCTCGAACATGCACATCCATTGGTAAAAGTGACCATTGTTCCGCGAGGAAAAGCGCTGGGTGCTGCCTGGTATCTTCCTGAAGAACGGTCGATTACAACAAAAGATCAGTTGCTCGATGAAATGTGTTCTGCGTTAGGTGGCCGCGCTGCTGAGCAAATATCATTCAACAGCATCTCTTCAGGCGCACAAAACGACCTCGAAAAAGTGACCAAGCAGTCGTACGCCATGGTTAGCATATTCGGCATGAGCGAAAAAGTTGGAAACGTAAGTTTTTACGACTCATCAGGCCAGAACGAATACGGATTCACCAAACCTTACAGCGAAAAAACTGCTGAGTTGATCGATGCAGAATCGAAACTGTTGATCGAAACGCAATACGTCAGAGCATTGGAAGTATTGAATGCAAATAAAGAAGGTCATGAAAAATTGGCTGAGTTACTTTTGGAAAAAGAAGTTATTTTCAGCGAAGATCTTGAAAACGTTTTTGGAAAGCGAAAATGGGGAAAACCATTAATGGTTGCTGAAGTAAAAAAAGAAATAGCTGCCGGACTGCTTGAAAATAAAGAAGCTCCTGCTGCTTCTGAATCGACATCAGCATAATATGGATTCATCAAGAAATAATATTTTGGCTCGTTTGAAGGCCGCACAGGATAAAAGAGGTGAAGTTGGGGAGAAAATCCCCGATTTCACCTCTCCTATTTACCATCCGCTCAACGAATCGTTAAGTCTGGAATTCAAGACAAACCTGGAGCTGATAGGAGGCCAAGTCATTCTGATTAAATCGAAGTCAGAAATTGCTGATCAGATTAAACAGATTTGCGAAGAAAAGCATCAGAGCCGGATTTTTTGTACTGACCCAAAACTTCAGGAAATACTTCAGGATAGTATTAAAATTGATTCGGATGAAAACTCATTTTTATCATTAAATGTTGGAGTTACAGGCTGCGAATTCCTGGTAGCACATTTGGGTTCAGTAATGATTAGCTCTGCCCAAACTTCAGGACGACGTTTAAATGTTTTTCCGGAAACACATATAGTTGTAGCTCACCAATCGCAACTAACCGATTATTTAGATGGGGCTCTTGAGAAAATGCAAAACAAATACAAAAATGAGTTACCTTCGTTAATCAGCAACATCACCGGACCAAGCCGCACTGCCGATATTGAAAAAACGTTGGTTATGGGCATGCATGGTCCTAAATCGCTGATTGTTATCATCTCTGAAGAACCGATTTAACATCTGAAACTATGGAAAAAGACTGGGTATGTGTATTTCACACCGAACAAGGATTTCAGGCTGAAATAGCTCGTGAAATTCTCGAAAATGAAGAAATCGATTGCGTTTTACTCAACGAACATGACTCTACATTTCCTTCAATTGGCGATTTGGAAATTTGGGTTCATCAGGATTTTGAAGTAAAAGCAACTGAACTTTTAAAAGATTTAATACTTTGAAGAAATTAATTACGCGAGCGATTACCGGAATCGTTCTTGTTTTGGTTATGCTGACAGCTATTTTTGCCAGCTCGTATAGTTATGCGATTCTCTTCCTTATTATTTTAATAGCCAGCATTCACGAGTTCACAAACCTTTTTAAAGAATCAGAAGTTCGACCTAACAGTAACTTTAGTTATCTGGTTTCAATCTGTCTGTTTGTTGTGACTTTCCTGATCGCAAAAGGGGTCATCGAAGTCAAGTATTTTCTCGGAGTACTGCCATTCTTCTTGATGATTATGGCTGCCGAACTTTACCGAAAACAAAACAAACCAGTCGAAAACATTGCCGTAACAATTTTTTGCATCATTTATCTGGCCATACCGTTATCATTGATCAACTTTCTGGTTTTTCCCGAAATACTATCATCAACAAATGCCTACACCCCAAAACTATTAATTGCTTTGTTTTCGCTAATCTGGATCTACGATTCAGGAGCATATTTGGTAGGTGTATCCATTGGCAAACATCGGCTATTCGAGCGTATTTCGCCAAAAAAATCGTGGGAAGGAGCCATTGGCGGAACAGTTATTGCAATCACTGCATCCTATTTCATTTCCAGTTTTATTCCTGAAATCAATTTGATTCATTGGATTGCAATCAGCGTTTTAACTGTAATTTCATCAACTTTTGGAGATTTAACCGAATCCATGTTCAAGCGTTATTTCGGGATTAAGGACAGCTCAAATATACTTCCCGGACATGGTGGTTTACTCGATCGCTTCGACTCTTTGTTTTTTGCGGCTCCGGTAGTGGTGGTTTACCTAAAGCTCTTCATTGAATAAAGTTATACATCCCTAATTACCAACAATTTTCATTTTGGACTGACGATTATTCTATTTTTGTTTACTTAAATTCAGTGATGCAATTAAAAAGCACAATTATTTGCTATTTTTGAAGCCAAAATATAAAACTTAATATGAAGTTTCATAAAGCCGGCACTACTACTATCTATTATTCAACTGCAATATTCGCGGTTCTAATTCTCATTTCGTGGTATTTTATCACTGACAACGCCATAAAACTAGGTATTTTAGGAAGTTATGGTTTGGTATATTTCCTGATTATTCAATTCTTCAGGTATCCTGAACGAAGCATCGTTCATAATGAAAATGTGATTATATCGCCAGCCGACGGAAAAATCTGTGAAATCAAAGAAACGATTGAATCAGAATATCTGGGAACAAAATGCCTTCAGGTTTCCATATTTATGTCGCCAACCAATGTACACATTAACTGGATCCCTGTTCCGGGACAGGTAACATACATGAAGCACAAGGATGGTGAGTTTTATGCAGCATTCAAAGACAAATCAGCAGAAGAAAACGAACGTACCACAACCGCAGTCAAAATCAAAGATGGACGCGAAATTGTAATGAAACAAATTGCCGGTGCAATGGCTCGCCGAATCATAAACTACGTACAAGTTGGCGATAATGTTGATCAAACAACAGAACTGGGTTTCATCCGGTTTGGTTCGCGGGTCGATTTATATTTACCATTGGGCACAAAACTGAATGTAAAACTGAGAGACAAGGTTAAAGGCTCGCAGACCATCATTGGCCAAATTTAGTTATGAGTCAAAAAAGCAATATATTCTTCTGGGTACCCAATGCCATTACCTCCATGAATCTGGTGTGTGGTAGTTTGTCGGTTTTCTTTGCCATCGACGGGCAATTGGGATGGGCATCTGTTTTCATATTTGCCGCCGCTGTTTTCGACTTCCTCGACGGTTTTGCAGCCCGGTTGCTTAAAGCTTATTCTGCCATTGGAAAAGAACTCGATTCACTAGCCGATATGGTTTCTTTTGGATTGGCGCCTGCTGCTATGGTATTTACTATGCTCCAACTGACATTGTTTGGTAAAATTCAGCTTATACAAAATATAGAAGGAAACTTTAGCCAATGGCTTTTGCTCTTCACCAGTCTGGTTATCCCGGTTGCCGGAGCTTTCCGTTTGGCTAAGTTCAACACCGACGACCGGCAAAGCGAACAATTTTTAGGTATGCCCATACCGGCCAACGCTATCTTTTTTGCATCGCTCGGGCTTATTCTCGAATTGGGAACTAAAGAGTCTATTGTTCCCTTTATCCTGAACAAATACATACTCCTAATTGCAATATTTGCCTGTTCATTCCTGATGGTTTCTGAATTACCTATGTTTAACCTGAAGTTCAAGAACCTTAAACTGAAAGAAAATGCACTTCGTTTTCTTTTTCTGGGAGTAACATTATTGATGCTGGTTTTCCTTCAAATCTACGCTTTACCACTCATCATTATCTGGTACGTGCTGCTTTCGCTAATTAGCCACCTGACAGAAACAAAATAAAGCTCACCAACAATATTTAAAAAGGGAAGCGCTTCGGAAACGAGGTGCTTTTTTTTGCCTCAATACTCACTTTTATTGATTCCGATAAATAGTTTGTCGATTTCACAATCACAGTTATAAACTCCACACTAAAGGTTAACGAATCAACAAGCACTTTTATTCATTCAATCCCATTGGTTGTTAGATTTACAATCACTTTTATTGATTCAACACTTTAGAATATCAACTTTACAACCACTATCATTGATTCGACACCTTAGGATGATAACTTTACAACCACTTTCATTGATTTGAATGTATTGCATGACAACTATACAACCACTTTTACTAATTCGAAAGTGTAGTTCAGCAAGTCGATAATCAGTTTTGCAAATTAGAAACTATATCTTAACGTATTTACAATAAATGTATTGAACTAAAATATATTTTCATGCACCTATTGACTTTAATTGTTTAATTGGCTATATTTAGTTATTGTTAATTTAAAAACCAATTCATACAATGAACAAGTATCAAACAGCTAAATTTGATTCTTTTCAGCTAATTGTAAAAGAATCAGGAAACAATCCGGAAAGCATTGCCAAAGTGCCCAAATTTGGCAGCTACGTTAATCGTATCGATAAAATTTGTAAAGAAATTGAGCCTCATCGAATTGAACAGGAAAAAAATCTAACCGGGATAACCGCCGAAAAGGACGTTATCTTCGAGAATCTGACCGACTTTACCATCGAAATTTCGGGAGCCATTTATTCTTACGCGCACGAAATGAACGACAATGTTTTGATGGCAAAAGTAAATTACAAACCGACCCGAATTGAAGGCATGTCGCAGGCTAAACTAGTTGCTTTTGCCGGTATTACTTTGGATGAAGCCTTAAAGCTTCCTTCGGATGAATTGCTAAATAATGGTATTAGCGCTGAAGACCTGGCAACATTCCAGGAATTACTTGCCCGGTTTAGCACCGTAAAAACATCGAAAAAAGAAGCAGTTATCGACCGATCGGGCACAACTAAAAAACTGAACAATTTATTTAAAGAGGCTACCAGCCTTGTTAAGGAAAAACTCGACCGGCTAGCCGTGCAGTTTAAACGCAAAGATCCCGATTTTTACCTTAAATATAAAGCAGCCCGAGCAGTATCCTATCGGTCGGCAGCAAAGAAAGAAACAGATACGGCTGCGAGTGAGCCCCAATAAAAATTAAATGATCTGGAATTTTTAAGGGTTTCACCAGTTGGTGAAACCCTTAATCGAGGATCGAGGAGCCGGAATTATTTGTTCCGGCTTTTCTTTTGTTACCGTATGCTCCAGCTACAATTATGACTAAATAACATCTGGTTATATGCAATTAAACCATAAAAATTAAAGATAATTATTGTAAATTTAGAAATGAAGAAAGCGACCCCGTATTTCTACGAGGCCGCTTTAAATGTTTTAGTTATTAATAAAGTATTTCAATGAGAATTCTCCAAATATTAAGCAAAAAATACCCCCGTATTGTAAGACGAGGGTGGCTTAAATGTTTTCACAACGGAATAATCCTTATTGTGATTTGCTTTCAAAATTGTAACCCAAATATAAGAAACTAAAAACAACAATCAACATAACCATGAAAAAAATATTAGGACTGGATTTAGGAACTACATCAATTGGGTGGGCCGTGGTGAATGAAGCTGAAAATGAAAGTGAAAGATCATCAATTATTAAGTTAGGAGTTAGAGTTAATCCATTAACAGTTGACGAATTGTCAAATTTTGAAAAAGGTAAAAGCATAACAACCAATGCCGATAGAACTCTTAAACGCAGTATGCGAAGAAATCTGCAACGGTATAAACTAAGAAAAGAAAATCTCATTGAAATATTAAAAGAGCATCGACTTATTGATGAAAATACTATTCTATCAGAAAACGGAAATAAAACCACATTTGAAACCTACAGATTACGTGCGAAAGCTGTAACCGAAGAAATTTCATTAGACCAATTTGCACGCATTTTATTAATGATTAATGGGAAACGCGGTTATAAAAGCAGTCGAAAAGCCAAATCACAAGACGAAGGGCAATTGATTGATGGCATGGAAATCGCAAAAAAGCTATACAATGAGCAGATAACTCCCGGACAATTGGTATTCCAACTTTTAAGAAGCGGGAAAAAATATGTTCCGGATTTTTATCGTTCCGATTTACAAGCCGAATTTGACAAAATAATTGATAAACAAATAACTTACCACCCCAACTATCTTTCATTAGAATTAAAAGAAGAGCTTAGAGGCAAAAAACGTGATGCTATTTGGGCTATTTGTGCAAAAAGATTCAAAGAAAACGGTTTTGAATTAGTTGGAACTAAAAGAAAAGGTAATACTACAGAGCAAAAAATTGAAAATTACAAATGGCGGGCAAAAGGACTCACTGATAAATTAGAATTAGAAGAGTTTGTAATCGTTATACAACAAATCAATTCACAAATCAACAATTCGAGCGGATATCTTGGTTCTATAAGCGACAGAAGCAAGAAGTTGTTTTTCAACAAACAAACAGTTGGGCAAGATTTAATGGCTCAGTTAGACCAAGATCCACATACCCGATTAAAAAACCAAGTCTTTTACCGTCAGGATTATTTGGATGAGTTTAATGCGCTTTGGGAAACACAGGCTCAATTCCACAAAGAGCTTTCGAATGAAATAAAAGAAGAGATACGGGATGTAATTATCTTCTATCAAAGGCGGTTGAAA
>JBBQXI010000196.1:0-7430 GCA_038209805.1 Bacteroidales bacterium
ATGTGCCGCGTGGGGTGGAACCATTGACATGAGGGGTTGTATGTACAACACCGTAAAAAGTGCAGCCGATAACAAAGTAAAATGGTATACTATTCAAATATGGCGCGAAGGAACTTCCGGATTGGGCTATGTGAGCCAAAACTACAAACATCCCAAATTCTCAAAACGGAATCTGCCCAATTACATTGGCGATGATGTTGGCCCTTTTTATCCGAATGTGGGTGGCGTTTTAAACGGAACTGTTCCGGCATATACCAACATTCAGCGCGAAATATTTGCCGATGGAATTGATTGGGAATTTTCCAATTTCGATCGTTATATGCAATTAAACACTGCGCTTTATGATATAATCGCAGGCGTTCGCACACCTGGACGGTTCTTTATCAGGGTTGACGGATACGATTCTTTGGGAAAGCACGTTCCGGGTGTTACCGATTTAATTGCACTATACATTCATAACAACGGTCTCAATTTCCAGATGACCGCCCCAACTCTGAACGACCCATTAATTGTAGATGCAGGATGTGGTTTGTATCGTCTCACTGATTCACAGATGAAAACGCCAATCGTATTTTCGTTCGAAGCCAACGATCCCGAAGGATTTGTCGACAATTACGCTCTTTCTATGAGCCGATGTCCCGGAACAGCAATTGACTTGAACGCGAACATCGAAGGTAATTTCACCTTGACCGGAGGACATACTTTCCCTGGAGGAAGCAATTCCGCCAATACCCACAATTTGTGCCCCGGATACAAAGGGACAATTGACGAGTACAGTACTGCCGGAATGGTCAATGTTCAGATACAACCTCCGGCAATCGGCGATGGATGGATTAAACCCGGAGAATACTTTACGGTTTATTCATTCTCGTTAACAGCAAACCAAAGGATAACTAACGGGTATAATAGTGGTCTATCAGGCACTTATCCGGGATATGGCCAAATTATGATGGAACGACTTAATCCATGAAGTCAATTGATATAACTGGATTTATCATCTGCACTTTAGCCGTATGGCGCATCACACACCTTCTCTCGCAAGAGGATGGACCATTTGATGCCGTGATTAAATTCAGAAAGCTATTCGGGCAAGGTTTCTTCGGAAACCTGCTCGATTGCTTCTATTGCCTAAGTATTTGGATCGCTATTCCGTTTGCAATTTTACTTTGCAACGACTGGCTGTCGGGAATAGTTATCTGGCTCGCATTATCAGGCGCTGCATGCCTGCTTTTCAAATTAACTGATAAATAAAAAGATGAACTGTTGCGGAGATAAAAGAAAAGAGTGGATGAATGAAGTCAAAACTTCGACCCACAACGAAATAATCGAAAATGATTCGGAAATCAGAGTCACGGATAAACCTGACAAGATGTTTGAATACACCGGAAATTATCCAATGAAAATTACAGGTCCTTCTTCAGGAAAGTCCTATCAGTTCAGGTTTAAAGGTGACAAGTTATTGATTGATTATAGCGATTCGTTTGCACTGATGGCAGAACGGGATTTGAAGATTCTGCCGATAATATAGGAAGCTTATAGCTGACATACACAGACAGGAATTACCCAAAATACTCACTAATATAGCTTACATAAAAAAAACACCATGCTCAACTCCTCCATTTTAGATATTGTCATTGGTCTGGTATTCATTTATTTACTCTATAGTTTACTGGCAACAATTCTTCAGGAGATTATCGCCACCCAATTTAGTTTCAGGGCTAAAATATTGGAACGTGCGGTATTCCGAATGCTTGAAGACGAGAATAAATTTGCTTCAAAGTTTAGGAGTGTTTGGTATTTATTTAAGAAAACCGGGAATGGCGGAACGAAAAATTCAATCACTTATGAATATTATAAGCATCCACTTATTCTGTTTCTGGGCGAAAGTGATAACCGTGGAAAGCCTGCATATATTAACAAAGAGACTTTCTCAAAAGTTCTAGTCGATTTACTTCGGGGCAAAGATGTAGCACCAGGTGATGACATTAATCTCTTGATTCATAAATCACTAAACGACAAAATAACCAATTGGGGAAATGCCAAAATCAGTGATCAGACACTAATTTATTTAAAATCGATTTGGGCTGATGCCAACGGCGATGTGGGGAAATTTAAACATCATCTTGAAGTCTGGTTTGACGAAACAATGGATCGGGCTTCCGGCTGGTATAAAAAACACATTCAATTTGTTTTGTTTTTTATAGGGTTAGCAATTTCAATTGCTTTCAATGTCGATACTTTAAAAATCATCGAACGTCTCGAAAAAGATCCGAAACTCAGGGAGCAGCTTGTTCAGCAAGCCAACGCTTTTCAGGAAGCACATCCCGATTTGGATAAAAAACTCCTGCTTCAGGAAGCTGAAAACAATAAATTTCTGGCGCATTATTCAAAAAATAAAATCCTGGCAAATGATAGTCTTCGGAATAAGGAATTTAACGATTCACTGCAACTCACCGATTATCTGGCATTAAAATCGAAAAGGGACGAATTGCTGAATCAAGCCAGTGCATTGATCAAAAATGACATCAATAGCGTGCATCATTCTCTTGGATTAGGATGGGAAATCTATGACAGTTCATCCATTCTGAAAATATTTTACTCGCTGATTGGATGGATGGTCACTGCATTGGCTCTATCACTGGGCGCACCATTCTGGTTCGATCTTCTGAACAGACTAATGAAATTACGAGGTTCGGTTACCACTCCAACTTCTGACGACAGAGAAAAGAAACAAGGTTAAAACAAACGACTATGAAATATTTCGCCGACATCCATTGTCACCCCACATTGAAAGCTTACGGACACAGCTTTCCCGGAAAAGAAAACAGTAAAAATCTGAAATCAAAAAGTTCGGTTTGGTATTACGATCCGCCTAACCTGTTCGAGAAAATGATCGATCTTTTGGGCGGAATCGTGAAGTATCGGCAAAGTAATTTCTCAGCTATGGGCTATGGAAACGCCGGAATCGTTTTTGCATCGCTATATCCGATGGAACGTAGTTTCTTCGACAACAAGCTCGGGACCGGCGAATTCAATGATTTGCTGCTCAATTTTGTTACTTCGGTTGGCCGCGAACGGATTGATTTTGTACAATCGGTAACCGATTATTTTCCAGACCTAGAAAACTAATATGCATTTCTGAAGCAAATGAGCGGGAACCAGGTGACTCTGGCTGATCGGGCAAGCTACCATTATTCATTGGCACGAAATTCTTCTGATATCACAAGCATCCTTGACTCCGACTCCATCGACGATCGGAAATCGAATTCAATAGCGGTGATTGTTACGATTGAAGGCGCGCACTCATTTGGTACCGGAATTCATCCAAAACAAAATCCGGCAAATCGAAACTATGTGCTTGGCAATGTTGATAAGGTAAAAAACTGGGAGCATCGACCAATTTTCATCACACTTGCCCATCATTTTTTTAACGAATTATGCGGTCATGCAGAAAGCCTTACCGGAATAGTAAAGTCAGCAGTCGACCAGAGTTATATGATGAACACCGGATTTACTCCGCTCGGACTGGAAGTGGTTGATAAAATGCTTGACAATTCAGGCAATAAACGGATTTTAATCGACATCAAGCACATGAGCCGGACTTCGCGCCTCGAATATTTTAATCTGCTCGACACCAAATATGCGGGGCAGGACATACCTGTTGTGGTGAGCCATGGCGCAGTAATCGGAAATGAACAAGACAAGCATTTGTTTATGAATGCTGAAATCAACCTGTATGATGATGAAATTACTCGGGTTGCCCTGACAAACGGACTGTTTGGATTGCAGCTCGACGAAAGGCGCATTGCAGCACACGGCGATTTTGAGTTGAAGAAAACACATGGTATTGAACGTAGGAAAGTGTTGTTTCATTCGAGCTTCCTGGTTTGGCGACAAATTCAGCACATCGCCGAATTGCTCGATTCGCAGGGGCTTTTTGCCTGGGGAATCCAAACCATTGGCAGCGACTACGACGGCATGATTGATCCGATCAACGGTTTCTGGACTGCCGAAAACCTACCAACACTCGAAGATTATTTGCTTATGCAAGCCCACACCTACATGAAAGCGAATTCAATAAAACTAACTAATTCATTTAACTGCATTGATCCGGAAGAGATTGTAAACCGCGTAATGGGCGACAATGCCTTCAACTTTGTGATGAAGTATTATCGTTAGTCCTTTGAGCCAAAAACACAACAACGTATATACGACCAAAATTAAATAGTATGCCAGCAATAGTAGAAGGATTTAAAGAAGTATTTGGGATTTTAAAGGACTTGTTCTCAGGAGTTAAATCAGCAATACAAATTCCTGAAAATCACAAAAAAGAAATGAGGGATGCCATTGCTGATACAGCAGCTCTCATCGATGAAACATTGACAATCTTGAAACAGCATCTTAACAGTGTGGTTTCTGAATTACGATTCGGTGATAAACAACGAGCAAAACAATTGATCTATGAATTAGGCGATTTTCAGGGATGGGAAGCCAAATACCGCCAATTCCAGTTGTGCGATTCACTTCGTATAGCAACTGATAAACTTCAAAGCAAAGGTTTATATAAATTACTGAATAAAGCATCATTTGAAAATCCTGAAACAATCCATCAAAGAATGTTCGATTACATCGGTGGAGAAACTAATGCGGCAAGGTCAGTCGGTTCAATGCTTCAGGAATTGGCACAGTTGTCTTATTCCGTTGATTCTGATTTTGAAATGGTAGCGAAGGAACTGGAAGCTGCCAGAAACGAGATTGGTAAATGGCGGCAGACATTCATCGATTTGGAAATTGAAATCAGAAATTCAATTTAAAAATACCTTTCTCTATATCAGGAACAGTTTTACCCCACCATCTCTTTTGTACTCAACAACCCGCAGGCTGCATAAATATCCTGGCCACGGCTGGCACGAATGGTGGTGAGGATGCCCTTTTCGTTGAGCTTTTCTTTGAATTTCTGGAGCGTATTTTCGTCGGTTCCTTCGAGCGGAGTCCCTGGAATTGGATGAAACCTGATCAGGTTGATGCGACATTTAATGCCATTCAGTATTTTGCACAATTCCTGAACATGGCGTGGCGAATCGTTTAGTCCTTTAAACACAATATATTCGAACGAAACACGGCGTTGACGGCCAAAGTCCCAGCTTTTAATTTCGCGAATCACTTCTTCAAGTGGATAAGCCACCTGAACTGGCATCAGTTTTTGGCGTTCATCATCGAACGGAGTGTGCATACTCACAGCCAGATGTGCTTCCGATTGATTCAGGAAAGTTACCATTCCCGGCACAATTCCAATGGTTGAAACTGTTATACGGCGAGGACTCATGGCAAAACCCCATTCCGAAGTGAGGATTTCAAGACTTTTTAAAACCTCTTCCAGATTGTCGAATGGCTCGCCCATTCCCATGTACACAATGTTGGTTACCTCGTGCCACTCTGGAATATTACGTATCTGGTTCACAATTTCGCCGGCAGTTAATTGCCCCTGAAAACCTTGTTTGCCGGTCATGCAAAACAAACAGCCCATTTTGCACCCCACCTGCGATGATACACAAACCGTTTTGCGGTCATCATCCGGAATCATTGCTGTTTCAACGAATTTCCCCTGAACCGTTGGGAACAGGTATTTTTTAGTTCCATCAACGCTTTCCTGAACTTTAGTGGAGTTAACCAAGCCAAATTCATATTTGCTGTTCAGAATTTCACGTGCTTTTTTCGAAAGATTCGTCATTTCTTCAATCGATGAAATGTCTTTCTGATAAAGCCATTCAGCCATTTGTTTGCCGGTAAATTTGGGTAACCCAAGTTCTATGGCTAAAGAAGTGAGTTCGTTCAGCGTTTTTCCGAATAATGAATCTTTCATTTTAAGCTACAAGTCATTAGGAAAAGGTCATTAGGAAAAAGAAACCCCATTATTCTAATGACTATTGACAATTTCCTGATTTAAAAATAAATTTCAGCTAAAATGATTTCATAAGGAACGCCTCTTGAAATCAGCAAATCGCGAACCTCAACAACCATGATAGCCTTGCCGCAAAGATAATAGTTAATATCAGTCGGTAGTTCTTTTATTTCTTCCAGATATTTGCTTACACGACCCGGAAAAACGTTGCAAGATTGTTCCTGCGAACAGCAACGAACATATCGGTCGCCCATGACCCATTCCAGTTCATCTTCAAAATAAAACTGATCCAGTTTTCGAACTCCATGAATCAATGTTTTATTTTCAGATATTCCTGATCGAAACATGCTGTAAAATGGCGCGATGCCGGTTCCGGTGGCAATCCACCATGCCGTTTTTTTGTCGTCCTTAAAACTACCATAAGGTTTCGATGCCCAAATTTTCATGCCCGGAATTACGCCAGCCAACCATGGCGTCAGCAATCCATCTTCCTTTACATTAAAAAGAACTCGAATTTCAGGCTCATCGTTTCCGCTGCAGATACTGTAAATTCGGGGTGCAATCATGGGATCTGCTGCAATTTTCACGACTTGTCCGGGACTGAAATCGCAGATTCGCATCCAAGAGATGAGGTGAACTCCCGGTGAGATTTCGTGATTTCCAGTAATAGTAACTTCTTCAAGTTCAAACTGCTGATTTTTATTTGCTGCCTTTTGCATTAATTTTATTTTGTTACATGAACAACAAGTTCGCGGTAAATTGGTTTAAACCGATTCTCGTGGGAAAATACAAAACGGTTTCTGTGTTGAATATTTAAGACTAACTTCGAACTAAAAGAATTCAATGTAAACTTTTTGTTCAATTTTATGGTTTAAGTACAGAAGTTAAATCCTGATTTTCTTTTAAACCCTATTTTTGTGGCCTCTTTAAAAAATACAACTGACACATTGAAAATAAAGACGTTAAACGAAGATTCACAATCGGTTGGCAATATTTTACTCGAGACAGGAGCAATGCTCATGAGCTCGGGAGCAAGCTCAAACCGAATCAGGGTTACCTTGGAACGAATTGCCAATGGGCTTGGCTATAAGACTGAATTGCTGATTACGCATCGCGCTTTAATGCTGACAATCATTGAAAAAGATCAACAACATTTCTTCAGCCGACTGAAACGGACTTCTCCGCATGGAGTTAATTTCAGGATCGTTAGCGGAATCAGCCATATGAGTTGGAATGTGTTGGAGCAAAACTGGACGATTACCCAAATCGCAGATGAATTACGCCGGTTAAAATCACTTCCTCATTACCCCAGATTGGTGATCCTGGGATTCGTTGGATTGGCTGGTGCCGCATTCTGCCGCATATTTGGTGGCGGTTACATTGAAATGATTGTAGCTTTTGTTGCTACAGTAACCGGACTTTTCGTGAGGCAGGAGGCCGTGCGTGTAAAATTTAACCCGTACTTATGTATATATTTTGCTGCCTTTACAGCCTCATTTATCGCCGGATTAGCCGAACATTTTCAAAT
>JBBQXI010000197.1:0-7395 GCA_038209805.1 Bacteroidales bacterium
ACATTTTCTGACGATCCTTTGCGAATGATGCGAGCCATCCGTTTTGCATCGCAGTTGGGCTTTACAATTGAAGCAAAAACATTGGAAGCCATCTCGCTGAATAAAAATCGCATCCACATTATTTCGAAAGAACGAATCGGAGAAGAACTTAATAAAATTATACTCTCATCGAAACCTTCAGTCGGCTTCAAATTATTGGATAAAACAGGATTGCTTGAGATTATTTTCCCGGAATTGCATCGTATGAAAGGACGCGAAGAAGTGAATGGCATTGGTCACAAAGACAATTTCTTCCATACGCTGGAAGTTTTGGACCGTATTGCGCCCAATACCAACAATCTCTGGTTGCGTTGGTCGGCCTTGTTACACGACATTGCCAAACCTGCTACCAAAAAGTATTCGCCACAACTGGGTTGGACTTTTCATTCGCACAATTTTGTTGGGGCGAAGATGGTCCCTGCACTATTTAAAAAAATGAAATTTCCGCTGAATGAGAAGATGAAGTATGTTCAGAAGATTGTAGAGCTTCATATGAGGCCTATTGTACTTTCAGAAGAAGAGGTAACCGATTCGGCAATTAGAAGGCTTTTGTTTGAAGCAGGCGATGATATTGATGATCTGATGACTCTGTGCGAAGCCGATATCACTTCAAAGAATCAGGAGAAGGTAAAGAAATATTACAATAACTTTCAATTAGTTCGTCAAAAGCTAAAAGATCTGGAAGAGAAGGATCATATCCGCAACTTCCAACCTCCAGTTACCGGCGAAGCTATTATGGAAGTTTATGGGTTAAGTCCTTGTCGCGAAGTAGGTTTGATAAAGAGTGCGATAAAGGAAGCTATTCTGGATGGGATTATTCAAAATGATCACGATCAGGCTTTTCAATATATGCTTCAAATAGCCTCAGAAATGGGGCTGACGCCCGTTTCAAATCAGTGATTTAGCAATCTGACACGAAGTAAAACAGGAAGGTGATCTGAAAAACCTTCCTGATATTTAAATCCCACATACGTGCGCTTTGGTTTAACGCCACCATATTTCGAGTCTGGTTCCAAAAGGAATCCGGCTTTAAATATTGCAGCTTCCTGAAAATCAAAACAATTGTTTCTCTGAAGAAAATAATCGGAAACAATAAATTGGTCAAATACTTCCCAACTAAATTTACTTTTAATGGTTTGAATTTCATTGGAAATCCATCCGGAAGATAGATTAATTAATTCGCCTTCCAACTTTGGATTATCTATTTCTTTTGTGCCAAGGATCTTTGCCAAACTATCATCAGTCGGAGTGTCATTAAAATCGCCCATGCAAATCATTTTGGCTCTTGGGTAACGGTCAAACAGACTTATAACAGATATTTTAAGGGTTGCGGCAGCCAGACCACGATACCTCAACGTTTCCATGATTCCACCATATCTGGATGGCCAGTGATTTACAAAAATGTGTAATGTATCGCATCCGTTCAGCACACCACTTACTTGCAGAATATCTCTGGTCTTAAATGATTTATCTTTGGGGTCGATGACAGGTATTGCCTGATAATCGAAAGGATGAAAAAATTCAGGCCGGTAAAGTAATGCCACATCAATCCCTCTTTTATCAGGAGAGTCTTTGTGTATAATTTTATAATGAAATCGAGCCAAAGGCTCATTACCAGTCAGCAACTCAAGAACCTTTAAATCTTCAACTTCGCAGACCCCAATAGCGAGAGGCGCATTCCACTTTCCTGCGGCCAAAATAACTTTTGCCAAACGCTCAGCCTTCGAATGTAATCTTACAGAATTCCAGCATCTGTCAGCATCGGGAGTAAATTCCTCATCGTTAGTCAGAGAATCGTTTTCGCAATCAAAGAAATTTTCAGTATTGTAAAACATGAAGGTGAAATCATTCTTCGCCACGGTACTCTGGCCAAATAAATCTGGAAGAAGAAACAATGAAAACAAGCAGTAGACAATGAATAGAAATTTCATTTTACAAAAAAATCTGATGCGGAAAAGAAAAAAGAATTGGGCCTACTTTATTTATGATTGGGAAAAACGAATGTAAAAGGGAGCTTCGCCAACACTTTACTATTTATTTTGATTTTTTTTCCTGACGTTCCAAAGCGCCAATGTCAGGACCGTTGTCAAGAAATCGGTCACGTCCTTTTAAATCAGATGGATAAAGCTTACTGATCGTTCTGCTGGCTGTATCCTTGGCTCTACTCAAAGAGTCCAATTCAAAATTGAATTTTTTATACGGATCTACAAATATTGAATCAGGTCTAATCTTAAAACAATTTAGATAATGTTGGGCACTTGTTTTAAAAACATCAGTTTTATCTAATTGAATGACACATCTGTCGAATTTGTAATTGAATATCTTATCCGGATTTACTTTTAAATAAAGTTCATTATTATCAAGAACGTTACCAGTTATTATACAATTCGAAAAATCAGCTTTTGCGATATCCCCAACATAATCCTTTTTATCCTTTGCAACATTTAAAATATTGGCAATGTAAACCGCGGGAGTCGTTCTGGCTTTAAACCCATACTGTGGCCAATAATTTGCAATCGTTGAATGACTAAACTCGTAACTTCCACTGACTAGCAATGCAACAGCATAATAGCCACAGTTCGTAATCAAACAATTGGTCGCTTTAATATCTGATTCCATGGCAAAAATTCCGGCATAGGCCATGTTTTGAATTTTCACATTATTAAGCGTCACATTAGCTGAGCTCTCTTCACCGACATTGCCAATCAAAAGGCCAATATTTGCATTTTTAATTTCAACATTTGAGAACTCATTATTTTTACTCCCAGGATATAGTGATATACCATCCCATTGATCAGGAACATTAGAATATACTGTTTCAAGACGATCTCCATGAAAGATTATTGGATTTTCAACAGTTCCTTTTGCAACCACCCTGCCTTCAACGTGTAACCCCGCCTCTTTATGAAAGTAAACCTTCGTTCCTGCTTGAATCGTTAATGAAGAGATGCTATCGACATAAGCATCGGTATAGACAAGATAAGGCTTTTCATTAGTCCAGATTGCATTTTTCGAAATTTTACCCTTAACCAGTTTAAAGTCTTGCCCCCATGCCACCAAGTCAACATCCTGCTGATTCGAGTTCGTCACAAATTCGATGGAATCTTTGACCACCAACGGAAGATTCTGACCATTGGGATCGATTGTCACTTCAACAAAAATATACAAACTATCAAACGGTGCGATCTCCAAATTCTGAACCTCATTAGAAGATACTCCGTTGATATTTAAACGAAAGTTGGAAGTTTCCGCTTTCGCAAGTTTAATGGAAGAAATTAAAACCTTCTGATCGTATGGATTATAAACTTTTAAATGCTGAGTTGTAGAACCCATTGTTGTAAAAACAGTATCAAACATAACAGTATCAACTGAAAATCGGAGCTTGACATTTGCAGAAGAAATATACTTTTCATCCTCACATGAAAATAAATACCCAAGAGACAGGAATAAAATCAATATATAGAAAAGATTCTTCAAACAAATAGGTTTATATAATAACGTTCAGATAAATAGACTTAGTATGCCAAAAATAACAAATGATTTTTACATTTTTTAACATTTATGCAATTAAGTGTTGAAATCACATCATCAAAGTATTAATTTGACAAATAAATTTAGAAAAAAACACCAATTTGTTAATCAAAAATCACATTATCAATAATTTATAAACCGAACCATGAAAATCTGTAACATTAACAAATCAACATTTATTATTTGGCCGCAGGGTTCATTTAACCAATAGCAATGCAGACATTGTTTTCTAACTTTACCACCAGATTTTACAACAGATGAGAAAACTAACAATCTTATTATACCTGATGATTTTTTTTGCTGGTACAAGCACCGCAAAAGAAAAACCAGAATTCCTGAAATATTCAGACGACCAATGGATTAATTCATTAATGAAAACCTTAACGACAGATCAAAAAATAGGGCAGCTATTTATGATTCAAGCCTATTCAAACAACAAAAATCAAAAAACAGAGGAACTGGTCAAGCAGATTATTCAATTTCAGGTTGGTGGAATTATTTTTATGCAAGGTGGCCCAACAACTCAATCCCGAATTTGTAACAGCTTCCAGAAAGCTTCGAATGTACCGTTAATTGTAGCGATTGACGGAGAAACCGGACTTGGATTTCGTCTGGACTCAACGCTTAATTATCCGGTACAAATGGCATTAGGAGCCATCGCAGATGATTCCATAATTTATCGAATGGGTTACGAAATTGGAGAGCAATGTCGAAGGCTTGGTATCAACATGAACATGGCTCCAGTGTGTGATATTAATGTAAATCCAGCCAATCCTGTCATCAACTACCGCTCGTTTGGTGAAGATAAATTGCAGGTAGCCCGAAAATCATGGCTGTATGCAAGCGGAATGCAGGATGCAGGAGTGCTTGCTACGGCCAAACATTTTCCCGGGCATGGTGATACTCAAACTGATTCTCATTTGCAACTCCCCGTTATCAATCGAACTAAAAGCGAACTCGATTCGCTCGAATTGGTTCCGTTTGCTTACCTCATCAATAAAGGTATTGGCGCTGTTATGACAGGACATTTGCAAGTTCCGGCACTCGAGCCAAACGCAAAAATTCCGGCAACACTATCTTCGAGAATTATCAAAAATAAATTAAAACGAGATATGGGTTTTGAGGGACTAATTATTACTGATGCCATGAATATGAAAGGGGTTGGTAAAGTTTCTTCTTCAGAATTGATAGTTCGGGCACTAAAAGCAGGCAACGATATGGTCGAAATTGTTCCAAATCTGGAAAAGGCAGTTTTGGCAGTTAAACTCGCAGTAAAATCAGGAGTAATTACAAAAGACGAAATTGATTCGAAATGCCGAAAAATTTTGGCTATAAAAAAGTGGCTTGGTCTTGACCAACAAAAGTTTATAGAACCCAATAACCTTGTCAGTGATTTAAATCAAAACAAGTATCTTTTGACAAAACGTCAACTCTATGAAAAATCGCTAACCGTAATTGAAAACAAGAATAATATTCTCCCAATCCAAAGACTTGACACCTTAAAGATTGCAAGCTTGGCCATTGGGTCGGAACAAATCACGCCATTTCAAAAAATGCTCAGCAATTACACACAGATAGATCATTTTAACATTTCAAAAAAACCTTCTGAAGAGGAAATTACCAAACTACTTGACCAACTGAAGTCCTACAACCTGATTATCTCTAGTATTCATGGTATGGGGCTTTATCCATCGAAGCGTTTTGGGATTACTGATCAGCAAATACGTTTGGCTGAAGGTCTGGATAGTCAACATACCATTTTCGCTTTCTTTGGCAATCCGTATGCTCTTCCAGATTTTCCACAAATAAAAAATGCACAAAGTGTGATTGTCACCTATCAGGATGACAGCGATGCGGAGGAAATTACCGCTCAATTAATTTTTGGAGCAACGGATGCCAATGGAAAATTACCGGTGACTGTAAAAGACTTTTATCCAATCCAATCGGGCATCCACGTCGAGAATATTCAACGCTTAAAATACACACTTCCGGAAGAAGTAAACATTAACTCGGGATACCTTCAACATTTGATTGATTCCATTGCGGAACAAGGGATTGAAGCGAAAGCATTCCCCGGATGCCAGGTTCTGATTGCAAAAGAAGGAAAAGTTATCTTGAATAAAAGCTATGGGTTTCTGACTTACGAAAAAACACTTCCTGTGCAAAACGAAATACTTTACGACCTAGCTTCGATTACTGAAATAGCGGCCCCATTTCCAGCAGTTATGAAATTGTACGATGAGAAAAAGATAAATCTGGACGCACCTTTCTCTAACTATTTCACCGAATTCAAAAAATCGAATAAAGCAGAATTGACCGTCCGTGATGTGTTGACACATCAGGCGCGCCTTCAACCCTACATTCCTTTCTATCTCGAACCTAAATCCAAATCAACCCTACGTAAAGGAGCGTTTAAAGATCAGCCAACCGAACAATTTCAGGTAAGAATTTCGAAAGACATGTATGTCAGAAATGATTTTGAGAAACAGGTTATTAAAGATATTGTCAAATCGCCACTACTTCAAAAAAAGGAATTTGTATACTCTGATCTTGGATTCGGTCTTTTACGTTTTGTAACAGAACGATTAACAAATATGACTTTCCCTGAGTATCTGAACAATGAGTTTTACAAACCTCTTGGAGCTGTCTCTGTTGGGTTCAAACCTTACGAACGATATCCAATTTCGCAAATTGCTCCAACTGAAGATGACCAGACATTCAGGAAAGAACAATTGCAAGGATACGTACACGATGAAATGTCCGCAGTCTTAGGCGGAGTTTCAGGAAATGCCGGACTTTTCAGCAATGCTAACGATCTGGCCAAAGTAATGCAAATGTATCTTCAGCATGGTTACTACGGAGGAACACAATACATTTCTCCAGAAACGATCAAAGAATTTACAAAAGTTCAATTTCCACAGAGCTCAAACCACCGTGCTATCGGATTCGACAAGCCAACCCCGAGCATCAGCTGCGAAAAGGATAAATACCCGGCTGTAGATGCAAGTCCTGAAAGTTTTGGGCACTCTGGATTTACAGGAACCTATGTATGGATGGATCCCGAAAATCAACTTCTATTTATACTACTTTCAAATAGAGTTTACCCCAACCGGAGCCATTCTGCTATTTCTGATTTGAAAATCCGACCTACCATGCACCAAGCCATCTATGATGCCATTCAGAAAGGACTCAATTAACTATTAAAAATTGTTAAATCTTTAATGATTAATTCACCGTTCTGTAACAACATTTTCTCGCCAAAACACCCACCGAATAAGTCATAGCCTTCGCAAAATAAATTGTTAAACAAAAACAAAAGCGATTTTTCAGAAAACCTGCCACTAAAACATAAACATTACCTCATTGTTATTTCTATATTAATTTTAACTTTAAGCTGTGTTTGAAAATAAAAAGAGTGTACAACCATAAAAACTTAATGTCATGGATAGAAAAATCACTTTTAACGAACTACGTCACATCAAAGACAGTTTACCAGCCGGTTCCATCAGTCAAATTGCGCAGGAATTTGGTATTGAAGTAGAGACCGTCAGGAATTATTTTGGAGGCGCAAACTATGTGAAAGGTAAATCTGTTGGATTACACATCGAACCGGGACCTGATGGAGGCGTAGTTCTCCTCGACGATACGGCTATTTTAGAAAGAGCTCAACAATTACTTGCATCGCATTCGAACTAAAAATTACATTTTATTATTCCAATAGACTGCCCTATCTTTATGGGGCAGTTTTTTTTTGCTTCATTTAACCTAAACCAACAATCATGAAAAACCTAATCATTGTTTTAACCCTCTGTTTATTTTCAAGCG
>JBBQXI010000198.1:0-7363 GCA_038209805.1 Bacteroidales bacterium
CCATAGCCACACCACTCCAAACTGCAAATTTCCGAAGTTCACGGTTTTCGTATCCATGCTTCAAATAAATCAAAATGAAAATCAAACCCGAAATCATAAAAAAACGATCAGGATTAACACGGCAAAACAGCCACATCAAAACGTCGTTAAACAAGAAACTGGCTTGCAAGATTGCAATTTGCCAGAAAGGGATTTTCCGTTTGAATCCCAATAGACCGATACAAAAAATCAATGCAGCCTGAAGTAAAATCAGTGAGTTTGAAATTGCATTCAGGTAGTGCTCCGGACGGGCAAAAACATCCTGTGCAATCTCCGTTTTTCCGGAGAGCAAATGCGTAATCCGGATTATTATTCCGTTATAAACCTGAAACGGTGTTCCCGGATGGTCGATGTGTCCAATGTAATTGAATTTGAGAGTCGCGCAATTCAGCCCATTGATCAGATATGGAAATTCAGGATCGGACGATTTTGAATAGAATGGATCGAAAAACAGTAGCATGAATATTCCCCAGAGGATAACCAGCAAAGGAAAAATTGAAATGATCAGTTTCTGTTTGAACGACTTCATCGGGATGGTTTTATTTGAACTTGATTTTTTTTGCTGCAAATAAACTCATTTTTATTAATAGCCATCCATGGCTAAACCGGCTGATTTGAGTCGATCCGTATTCCCTGTCGCGGTAACGCACAATTACTTCGGTCATTTTCAGGTTCAGTTTGGCTGCGCCAAAAAGCAGATCAAAATCGCCAAACGGATCGAAATCGCCAAAATACTTGCGGTTGGCAATTATCTTTTTATAGTCATCCCGAAAAAGAACCTTTGTTCCGCACAAGGTATCTTTAAGCCGCTGACCGAGCAAATACGAGAATAGCCATCCAAAGAATTTATTTGCAAGATAATTCAGAAAACGCATGGCTTCCTTCTCCATCGGATAAACTAACCTGCAACCATTTATAAATTCACCTTTGTTGTAGCGCAAGGCATCATAAAATTTAGGCATATCTTCTGGTGGGGTAGTGAGGTCGGCATCGAGTATCATCAGAATGTCGCAGGTTGCTGCATCGAAAGCTTCGCGAACAGCATTTCCCTTTCCCTTTCCGGTTTGTCGCATGACTTTCATGTCCACATCCGGATAAACTTTTTGTACCCGTATCATTTCTTCGTAGGTTCCATCGCTGGAATGTCCTTCGATAAAAATAAACTCCTGATGCGACCCGAACTGGGGAGTTCGTTTGATGGTATTCTCCATGTTCCCTTTTTCGTTTCGGGCCGGAACCACAATGGTGACCGAAAAATCTTTGGGCTCAGAATAAACCGGTCTGGCGCTGATGAATTGGATCAGGTCGAGACTGTTAATTCCGGGTAAGTTGGCCAGAAACTTATTGAAAATTAAGTTGAATATTGGAATGTATTTGGGGAAAAGTAGCTTCCGCTCAACTTTGATAATTTCGAAATTTTCGAGTCGCAGTACATTCTCAATATCTTTAATTGTCAGCCAGTTCTGAAGCGGTTGTCTGGCTTTTAAGCCCAGTGTTTCTCCGAGATTCAGAACCGGCTCCCAAATGTAATTGAAGCTCGAAATAATAATCTTGGTTCGCGGATTGACATAACTTCTCAGTTTCCGAAAGAACGCCTGTAAGTCCCACAACGAGGTAATTAAATCGGAAACAATTATATAGTCGATTGCTAATTCCGGAGTGAAATCAGTGGCATCGGCCACCTGAAATTTAAGATGCGGATATTTTTGTTTGGCAATTTCAATGACTGATGGCGCAAAATCGACCCCAATTCCTTTCCCCGGCTTAACGGCGTTAAGCAAATCGCCGGTCGAACAGCCAAGTTCCAATACAGTTGAACCTTCAGGAATGATGAATGCAAATTGCCGTTCGATGGTTTTTTGGTAAAAGCTATTTCTCTTTTTCCATTTGTCCCGTTTTGTGGCAGTGCTTTCGAAATAATCCTGAATTTGCTGTTGTCCTTTTTGCATTTATTTTGCGTTATCGCATATGTTTATAAACTACAATAATACAAAACTATTGTTGAACTTTTTTTGCAGTTCAATCAATTCACCCTTCACTTTTATTACTTTTGAATTTTACTTTAGATAATTAATTCGGATGATCAGTATTATCGTATCGGTATATAACGAAGATGAGGTACTCCGTGGTTTTCATGAGAATATCATAAAAATGATTCATGAGAATGAACTCGATGCGGAAATTATATATGTTAATGATGGAAGTAGTGACAATAGTATCCACGTTCTCCGTGAATTGAGAAATGGGTTCCCTGAAATAGTCCGAATTATTAATTTTTCCAGAAATTTTGGCCACGAAGCCGCCATGGTAGCCGGCATCGATTATGCAAAGGGAGAAGCCATTATTTGCATGGATTCCGATCTTCAACATCCTCCGGCAATGATTCCTCATATGTTGGCGAAATTTAATGAAGGTTTTCAAATTGTAAATATGATCCGTGAAAAGCGAGAAGATAATAACTGGATAAAAAATAAGCTCTCCGAGAAGTTTTATCACTTCATCAACAAACTTTCTGATCAGAAATTGCAGGAAAATGCTTCTGATTTTTTCCTGATTTCCAATAAAGTTGCCGATGTTTTGCGGAATGATTACAGAGAACGGAACCGTTTTTTGCGTGGCTTTATCCAGATTATCGGATTTAATAAAACGACACTAAACTTTATTGCACCCAGACGTTTGGCCGGAGAATCGAAATACTCCTTCATTAAATTATTCTCGTTTTCAATCAATGCCATTATTTCGTTTTCAAAATTTCCTCTTTATCTGGGAATCTATATTGGACTTTTGTTCGCAGCATTCTCTGTTCTGCTTGCAATCTATTCCATATTTATATTCTTCTTTGGGAATACACCACCTTCAGGTTACACGACCTTAGTGTTGTTTATGAGTGTCAGTTTTTCAATCTTATTTATTTTGATCGGGATCATTGGCGTATATGTTGGGTATAATTTCGATGAAAGTAAAAAGCGACCTATTTACCTGATCGACGAAATGATTTGATTCTAACCCTTAAAGATGAATCGTGAAGCTAATTCGAAAGATCACCTCTTATTTGCTGATGTTGCTGGTTACCCTGTTTTTATTTCGGGGAATGATACTCAACCTGAATTCGAAATTGTTTTCGCCCAATGGTGATGGTTTAAAAGCTTATTATTGTGCAATATATCATGCCGAATTTGATGCTGATTCGAAACATTTCGAAGGCATGAACTATCCGTGGGGTGAATCGATCTATTTTACTGACGCGCAACCTCCAATATCAAATTTGGTTCGTTTTATTTATCGTCATTTATTCCCTTGTGCCGATAAAATGGTAGGAATTTTCAATTTCATGATGATCTTTTCTATTTTCCTGTCATTGGTATTTCTGTTCCTTATTTTCAGAAAATTTAAAATGCCCGACTGGTATGCTATAATACTTGCCATAGGGATTTCTTTGCTGTCGCCGCAAATGGGACGTTTGGCCGGACACTTTTCTCTAAGTTGGGGATTCTGGATTCCATTGATGATCTACCTGACTATCCTGATTCTTGAAAAGAAAACATGGTGGAAAAGCACATTATTTGCCAGCATCACCTTTTTTGCCTCATTGATGCACATGTATTTTTTCCTGTTTTCGGCAGCTTTGGCTGGAATTGTGCTACTCGATTGGCTGTTATTTCATTTTAATAAAAAACAGCTCCTGATTATATTAACTCATTCTGCTCTGTGGATTATTGTTCCTTTCATTTTACTTCAATGGATAATGGTTGATGGTCTTGCCGACCGAACGATGCACCCATACGGTTTTTTTGCTTACAGGGCATATCCTGGAGGTATTTTTCTGCCAATTAATAAATGGTATGCTTCTTTCTTAATGAAGCTTCATTTCGTGCAGAAATACGATTGGGAAGGCTTGGCTTACGTTGGAGCAATTGCCTCAATTGGCTTTTGGTTTCTTTTTATAAGGTATGTCGTCAATCTATTTCGCAAAGTATCTGGGAAAGGTTCTTTTACCGGAAATCACAAACTGAACATCTTGTTTTGGGCTTCCTTTCTGACATTGTTATTCTCGTTTGGTATTCCTTTCGTTTTTGGATTCGATAAACTTAGAGATTCAATTGGATTTCTGAGTCAGCTCAGGGCAGTCGGCCGGTTTTCCTGGCTTTTCTATTATGTGATAAACGTAATCGTGTGGGTGAAAATCTATCAATACTTCTCAACAGTAAAGAAAAAAGAGATTGGTTTTGCGCTGATTTTTTTATTCCTGGGGATATTGGGTTTTGAAGCATATGACTATTCGAAAGGGTGCGTTGGTGCCATTAATAACGAAGTTCCACAGTTTACAGATCGAAATAATCAAATGGATGATAATCAATGGATTAGTATTCTTGATGCCCAAAAGTATCAGGCGATAATGCCAATCCCATATTTCCATATTGGTTCGGAAAGCAGTTGGATAGATGCCCGATGCGATATTGCCCGACAGATGTTTATTGTGTCGCTGAAAACAGGATTGCCTTGCAATGGAGTGATGATGGGTAGAACTTCGCTTTCACAAACCTATAAAAATATAGAATTAGCCAAGACTCCATGGAATGATTACAAGGTACTCGATGAATATCCGAATAACAAACCGCTTTTGTTGCTAGTCGCAAAATGCGATGAACTGAATCCAGATGAAAAACATTTGGTCAATCATAGTTCCTTCATTTTATCCACTCCCAATTTTGATTTGTATGAAATGCCAATTGATACGCTCCGGTCAATTCCTGCGATATATGATTACCCCAAACTTTACCGGAATTTGATGGATTCCATCGAAAATCATATTGCGGACGGGAAGGTTGATTGTTTTATTGACCGAACTGGAAATATGAAAGGTAACTCCGGAAACCTAAAAGGGATAAAAGCTTCGAAAGATCCTAAGCGACTGATGGAAGCGGATTTCAAATTTGATACTTCAAAGAAAATATTTATCCGGTTTTGGGTAAAAGATTTCGCTAAGGATATGGTAGTTCGATCTAATCTGCTCATCATTCAGGATAAACCCAACCATGAATGTCTGGAGGAGAAATATTCAGACATCTTTCGTCATATACGAACCTTCGACGGTGATTGGGCTTTAATTGAAATTGTACTGGAACCTAAACAGGAGGGCGAAATTATTAAGCTTCTATTTAGTAATTCAGTATTAGATGGAAAAGAGTTTTTCTTTGATGAGTTCTCTGTTTCTCAAATGGAATTCTAAAATTCAGCACAACCTCATTACTTTATTGTATCAGTTTTTAGCTGGTATAATTTGCAGAAATCGTTCTGGAAAGTTAATTGGTATCCGGCGGATAGAACTTCTTCCGCCTTTATGTTGTAATCCTGAGACATGTCTATCGAATTTCCAAATTTCACTACATAAGGGATTTTAACCAATTCGTTGTTTTTGGTCATCAGCGAAAATACTGTGGTATCCGGAGCGTTCACGTAGAAACTTCCTATTATTTTTTTATTCTCAACACCCCAGTTATTGATTGCGTCTAATTTATACGGACCGTTCATATTCCAGCAAATGGGAAACCAACTAAGGTTAGCTTCGTAATCCTCGATTACTGCAATAGGTTTGCCACTTCCAAAATAACCGGCGGTATGGGAATTGAACCAATTATCAGAGTAATTAAGGGTTAGTAGCAGACTTCCGGCTTCGATATGCTCAGTCGTTTCTTTTATTTTGTCTACCTGGTTCGACAGATTTCCCATCTCTTCGGTATGCATTTTTACATAAACGATTTGTATGAGCAGAATGAAAAAGAGTGAAGCAATTCTCAATTTTCGCGGATACTTTAGTGTAGCTATTCCTAAAATAAAAAAGAGATACAATATTAGGATCAATCTTTCGGGTAAAAGATTGGAATCAGGAACTATCAGAAACAGAATTGTAAATGCTGCCGCTATTAAAAACCAGATGAGAGAAAAACGTGGTGCCGGAAAATTAAATGTAAAACCGTCAGTACACTTTTTGAAATTATTTTTTATTGTGTAGATAATGTTGCCGCCAATTAGCACAAGAAAGAAAGTGAAAAGCAACCAATTATAAGTTTTCCATGGAAAGCCATAGGCCAAAGTCATAAGTGGACGAACGTCGATAATCATTTTTAATAATGGCAATAAATCTGTTCTGGGAGCTTGTTCAAGAGAATTTATTCTGAAAATGTAATTTACAGTAAGCAGGAGAGCAGGGATTACTGCCCAGACTGTGTATTTTATATTTCTCCAGAAATTTGCATTTCCACTTATTTTATAATTAGAATCTTTCTTTTCAAGAGAAAGAACATTCAATGGCAAGAGGAATAAAACAGCAATTGTAATCATTAGAATCATGACGTGAGAAAAGTAGACAAGAAGAAGAAGTCCTGCTAATTTCCAAATGTGTTTAGCTTGAAGTCTGTTTTGTATTTTCAAACCAAAATTCACGGTTATGAAAAACAATGTGATTGCAATTGAAAAATTGAAAAAGCCAAAGTAAAACAAATGGTTGTGCGCAAAAGGGATCATCAGATAAGATAAGAACTTATTTTCAGGAGTGATTTGAAGACAAATTTTCCGAAAGAATAACGGCGTTAAGATGAAGTATCCCAGAAAGACAATCTTTTCTGTTAAAAAGTCGGGAAATACAAGACCTAATATTGCAAACAGAAAATGAGAAATCCAGTTTGGTACCAAAAGTGGATTGAAAGTAAAAAGGTTACTGAATTCCTTGTAATTTCCTAAAATTAGCTCCTTAACGATATTTCCATTATACAAGTGGGATGGGCCATCAAGTGTCGGAAAATATTTGTTGAAGAGTATCGGAAGTAATCCGATAATCACCAATATCCAAAATAAAAGAGGTTCGAACTTGTCCGGATTGTTGAATAAACTAAATGGCACTTTTGTACCATTCAAATTATTTGGTTGATGGATATTCTCTTTTGAAATTTCTGGATTGGATTTTATCATAACTAGTTAGCATATATTGCTTGTTTGGTTGAATCAGACTCAATTAAATGAGTATTTTCATAGATATATCCCCATGCATGTTTATTCGTGAAAGATTTCACCAGTTTGAAGTTTTCTTTGGCATAGATGACTCCGGGAGGTGGATCGCCAACCGTAGACTCGAATACAAAATACCGGGCTTCCTTGTAATGTTTCCAGTCCATGATATCAGAGAATTCTTTTTCTCCTTTTACATATCCTAAATCCTTGTCGCGTAAAGCAAAAATCATGTTGAAGGTAACGGAGAATGATTCATCCTGCATTTTTTGATCTTCGCAAAAATGGACCATTTCCTCGAAAACTCTTGTCGTTTCTA
>JBBQXI010000199.1:0-7362 GCA_038209805.1 Bacteroidales bacterium
ATCGAACTGCTTTGGAAAGAGATTGTTGCTTCGATGCCCGAAAAGCTGCTTCAAAAGAACAGAGGAACCATTGTTGAATGGCGATAAATTATTTTCATAATTAGCTTGTTCTTTCAAAAAACTTAATTTTCTTTGCATCGCCAAAATAAAAAGCCTTTTACTAAACGAAGTTGAGGTATTTTGGTAAAAATTTCTGAAATAATTTGGTGACTAAGAAAATTGGCTTATTTTTGCAGTCCCAAATCAGGGAATAAACAAGTTGGCCCGTTCGTCTAGGGGTTAGGACGCCAGGTTTTCATCCTGGTAGCAGGGGTTCGAATCCCCTACGGGCTACAAATAAATTTAACAATTTAGGAAACAAAAAGATGGCACATCATAAATCGGCAAAAAAGAGAATCAAACAAGACGAAGTAAAGACTTTGCAGAATAAATACTACGCTAAAACTATGCGTAATGCTGTTAAAAAATTACGTCTTGAAACTAGCAAAGAAGTTGTTGCTGAAGCTTTACCAAAAGTTGTTTCAATGATTGACAAACTTGCTAAAAAGAATGTGATTCATAAAAACAAGGCTGCCAACCTGAAATCATCATTGGTTTTACACCTGAATAAGATCTAAGAAATTATTTTTCAAGATATACAGAAACCGTCTTAGTTTTAAGACGGTTTTTTTGCATACAATAAACACATCTCTTTGACATATCACAAAAAAAAGCCTCACAGTTTCCTGCAAGGCTTTCAATTCAAAGTATAAAATATTTTAGCAATTACACTGATAGTTGCAATCGTGACATCTACTAATTTCTCCGTTTAGTCGTTTTTCAATCAGTTCATCAATCCGCTCACGCAGAGGTTCAATCGAAATCTTCAGGATTACTTCGTGGGCAAATGCATTCATAAGCATCATCCGGGCATCTTTCTCGCCAATTCCACGCGCACGAAGGAAAAACAATGCATCTTCATCAATCTGACCAACCGTTGCACCATGGCTACATTTTACGTCGTCAGCATCAATGATTAACTGCGGTTTGGTTTGCATCTTTGCTTTATCCGACAGCAATACATTGTTGTTTCGCTGGAAAGCAACCGTTTGCTGCGCATCGCGTGCAACATGAATACGGCCTGCAAATGCGCCAGTCGATTCATCGTCGAGTATATTTTTATAAACCTGATTGCTCAGACAATTAGGTGAAGAGTGCTCTATCACCGTGAAATTATCGACGTGCTGCTTCTTGTCGGTGAATGAAATGCCGTTTACATTTGCTTCAGCATGCTCGCCATTGAAAGTTACTTTCAGGTTATTTCGGATTAATCCGCCATGCAGACTGACAGTGCCGGTAACAAGGTTCGAATTGCGTTCTTGTTTGTAAAAAGCAGAATTTATAGAGGTCGACTGGTTGTGATGATTCTGGATGGTATAAACATCAACCAGGGCATCTTCACCAACAAAAATTTCAGAAACCGTATTAAACAGAAACGAATTTGAAGTCAACGTATGGTCGCAAATCAATAATTTAACCTGACTTGCAGCTTCGGCTATAACCAGATTGCGCTGTGTTGCCATCAGATTTTCGTCGGAACTCAGCAAATTGATGATCTGAATTGGCTTTTCGATGACAACTCCTTTCGGAACAAATAGAAAAAATCCGTCTTTGGCAAAGGCAGTATTCATTGCCACAAATGGGTCGTTTGATATACCAGCCTGACGGTTCAGGTGATTTTGAAGCAATTCGGGCTTTTCGTTGGCAATTTGTTCAAGACCTCCGAGCACAACTCCATTCGGGAGTTCAGCGCCGGGATTGTTGCCGCTGTAAAACCAGCCGTTGACCAGAAAAACCAAATGCGTATCCAATTGCGGAATGTTGCATTTGAAGACCTCATTCAGATTAATTAAGCCCGATTCACGCAACAATTCCTGACGATACGATTTTTCGAATGCAGGTTTCAGGTTGGTGTATTTGTAGTCTTCGTTCTTGAAATCAGGGATTCCAGTTTGGGCGAAACGCTTAAACGATACCTCGCGCATCCGGTTTAGGATTGGCGAAGAGCCCTGATTCAGCTTTTCCCTGCTTTGTTCGAACAGAGAAGCCAGCTGATCCGTTTGCGATATTTTTTCAGAAATAGTACTCATAATTGTTATTCGTTCCCGTTCTTAATCCAGTCGTAACCTTTTTCTTCCAGTTCAAAGGCTAATTCTTTTCCGCCCGATTTTACAATTCGTCCTTTGTACAATACATGCACAAAATCAGGCACGATGTAATCGAGCAAACGCTGGTAGTGTGTTACAACGATAGTTGCATTTTCAGTTGTTTTCAGGGCATTTACTCCTTCAGCCACTACGCGAAGTGCATCAATGTCTAATCCTGAATCTGTCTCGTCCAAAATGGCGAGTTTAGGTTCAAGCATGGCCATCTGGAATATTTCGTTTTTCTTTTTTTCTCCTCCTGAAAAACCTTCGTTCACCGAGCGATTCGTCAGTTCAGTATCCAAATGAAGCATGTCTTTTTTAGCGCGCATCAGTTTCAGAAATTCACCGGCAGTCAGTGGCTCCAAACCCTTGAATTTGCGATGTTCATTAACTGAGGCTTTCAGAAAGTTAACCATTGGCACTCCCGGAATTTCAACCGGATACTGAAAACTCAGAAATAATCCACTACGAGAGCGAATTTCAGGCGACAGTTCAAGTAAATTCTGTCCCAAAAACGTGACTTCACCTTCGAGAACTTCGTAGTCTGATTTTCCGGCCAGAATATTGGCCAGTGTACTTTTCCCTGAGCCGTTTGGTCCCATAATGGCATGTACTTCGCCAGCTTTTATTTCCAGATTGATCCCTTTCAGGATTTCCTTGCCTTCAACTGAGGCGCGTAAGTTTTTTATTGATAGCATTCTATATCTGTATTTTCAAAATTTATATTTCGGGTAGAGACGCAATGCATTGCGTCTCTACAATAATGTTTTACCCCACGCTGCCTTCCAAACTAATAGCCAGCAATTTCTGTGCTTCAACGGCAAATTCCATCGGAAGTTTATTCAGTACTTCACGGGCATAACCGTTTACAATCATTCCGATTGCATCTTCAGTAGAAATTCCGCGCTGATTGCAATAAAATATCTGGTCTTCACCAATTTTCGAGGTGGTTGCTTCGTGTTCTACAATCGACGACTTATTTCCAACTTCGATGTAAGGAAAAGTATGTGCACCGCAGGTTGAACCCAGCAAAAGCGAGTCGCACTGCGAATAGTTGCGTGCGTTGATGGCACCCGGCATCACTTTGACCAAACCACGATACGAGTTATCGCTTTTCCCAGCCGAAATACCTTTCGAAACGATGGTGCTTTTGGTGTTTTTGCCAATGTGAATCATTTTGGTTCCGGTGTCGGCCTGCTGATGGTGATTGGTCAATGCCACTGAGTTAAACTCGCCCACAGAATTGTCACCAATCAATACGCAACTTGGATATTTCCAAGTGATTGCCGATCCGGTTTCAACTTGTGTCCAGCTAATTTTTGAGGACTCGCCGCGACAAATTCCACGCTTGGTTACGAAGTTGTAAATTCCTCCAACACCGTTTTTATCGCCCGGATACCAGTTCTGTACTGTCGAGTATTTCACTTCGGCGCGATCCATTGCAATAATTTCGACTACCGCTGCATGCAGTTGGTTTTCATCGCGCATCGGGGCTGTACAGCCTTCGAGATAACTTACGTAAGTATCGTCCTCTGCAATTATCAAGGTGCGTTCAAACTGTCCGGACCCGGCAGTATTTATTCTGAAATAGGTTGAAAGTTCCATTGGGCAGCGAACTCCTTTGGGTATATAGCAAAACGACCCGTCGGAAAATACAGCCGAATTTAGTGCTGCAAAGAAATTATCGGTTGGAGGAACCGACATTCCAAGGTATTTTTTTACCAATTCAGGATGCTCTAGTACTGCTTCACTGAACGAACAAAAGATAATTCCCTTTTCAGCCAAAACTTTCTTAAATGTTGTGGTTACTGAAACGCTGTCCATAACGACATCCACTGCTACTCCTGCCAAATGTTTTTGTTCCTCGATTGGAATTCCAAGTTTTTTGAAAGTTTCGAGCAATTCCGGATCAACTTCGTCCAGACTTTCATACTTAGGACTCGTTCGTGGAGCAGCATAATAAATGGTTTCTTGAAAATCAATGGGCGGAATCTTTAGATGAGCCCATTCCGGAGCCTTCATCTTCAACCATGAATTGTAAGCTTTCAACCTGAATTCGAGCATAAATTCAGGTTCTTTTTTCTTAGCCGAAATCAGCCTGACCACATCCTCACTCAACCCTTTGGGAATAACGTCGGTATCAATATCGGTTACAAAACCGTATTCGTATTCCTTGGTCGTTATATCGTTTAATAATTTGTCCTGATTTTCCATGTTCCACAGTTTTCTTTCTCTTCTGATTATAGCCTTACTAACAATCTTTTGACCTGACTGTTTAAATATAATTGCAAAGATAAGGAAGTAAAGCTATTTTTGCCGAATCTTCGAAGGCAATAAATACCTTCAGGTCTTAATTTTAACATGAAAGAAACAATGAAGCAAACACCACTTTCGGAACTTGGAGAGTTTGGATTAATTACCCGCCTGACCGAAAAAATACAAATCAAAAATACAAGTACACTGACCGGAGTTGGCGATGACGCTGCTGTTTTGAGTTTTCCGGAAAAAAAAATAGTGGTGACCACCGACCTTTTAACGGAAGGAATTCATTTTAACCTGATGTATGTTCCGCTAAAGCACTTGGGCTACAAAGCTGTGGTGGTAAACCTTTCGGATGTATTTGCGATGAACGCTACCCCAAGGCAAATCACGGTTTCGATAGCTATTTCATCGAAGTTCTCGCTAGAAGCTGTAGAAGAACTGTATTCAGGAATTCATCTGGCCTGCGAAAAATACGGAGTGGATTTGATTGGTGGCGATACCACCAGTTCACTCACCGGATTAACCATCAGCGTAACCGCCATTGGTGAGGCGAATGAAAATGAAATCGTTTACCGAAGCGGTGCGAAATCGGGCGACTTGGTCTGCGTGACGGGCGATTTGGGTGGTGCCTACATGGGATTGCAACTTCTTGAACGTGAAAATGAAGTATTCAAAGTGAACCCAAATCAAAAGCCACAATTCGAAGGTTACGATTATATTCTGGAACGACAACTAAAACCTGAAGCGCGTGGTGACATCAAAGAATTATTGAAAACGCTGGATATTAAGCCAACTTCGATGATAGATATTTCGGATGGGCTTTCGTCGGAAGTACTGCATTTGTGCAAGGCTTCGAAGGTAGGTTGCAGTATTTACGAAGAGAAAATACCACTCGATAAGCAGACTAAAGATTTTGCTGAGGAACTAAGCATCAATCCGTTGGTGGCTGCACTTAACGGAGGTGAAGATTACGAATTGCTATTCACCGTTCCACTCGCAAACTACGATTTGATCAAAAAAGAATTTGACATTACCATCATCGGGCACATTACTCCGGAAAGCGAAGGCGCTAATCTGGTTACCACCGGAGGCTCCGTTATTCCACTTCAGGCACAGGGTTGGAACCCACTGAAGGATTAGAAAACTGTCATTAGTCATCAGAAAATTCAGCACGTTCTTCTAATGACTAATGACTATTTTCATTTTAAACTCTCGCTTTTGGTGCTTTGAGTAAACTCACCAAAATAGTAGCCAAAATAAGGAACACGCCGGCAACAAGGTACCCATTATTGTATGAACCGGTTTTGTCGGCAACCATTCCGCCAAGCATTGGGCCAACGACGCCCGCAATACCCCAACCTGTAAAGATCATTCCATAATTTACACCCAGATTTTTCATCCCGAAATATTCGGCAGTGGTGGTTGGGAACAACGAGAATACTGCTCCGTATGAAATTCCGGCAATTGCAGAGCCAACTACCAACATCGGAATTGAAGTGTAAAAAGCAAACAGGAACATGTTTACCGCCTGAAGCATAAATACGATCATCATTGCTCGGGTCCGTCCTACTTTATCAGATAAAGCGCCTGCTCCCAAACGACCAATCGCATTGAAAATAGAAAGAATGACCACCAACATAAATCCGGCAGTTTTCCAGTCGGCCTGAGCTACGGCGATGCTCGGCAGGTGAGCAATCAACATCAATCCGGCCGTTGCAGCCAGCAAATACATCACCCATAACAAATAAAACTGAGGAGTTCGGGCAACTTCGTTCCAGGTATAATCATTTCCTTTTGACGATAATGTGGTTTGATTGCTTACTGATTTTGGCGCTTGATCTTCTGTTGGATCAGCCAAAAACATGGACAGAACCGAAACAACTGCAATGGCAAATACTCCAAGAATAATGAATGTGTTGCTGATGCCGTAAGCTTTTAAAAGAGCGGATGTAATAGGTGTCATATAAACGGGAGAAAGACCAACGCCCGAAACCACAATTCCGGCAATTAAACCTTTCTTCGATGAGTCGAACCATTTCATGGCGCAAGGTGTCGCTGCCGAATATCCGAGACCAATTCCGATGGAGCCAATTACTCCGAAAGTAAAAACCATTGACATTAAGCTGGTGGAAAAGCCTGAAAGAATGAGTCCGCCTCCCAGCATGATCCCACCAAAGATGGTGACGAGTTTGGGCCCGAATTTATCCTGCGCCCTTCCGGCAAAAATCATAGTGAATGCAAAAACGGCTGCTGAAACGGTGAAGGGAAGCGCAGCGTCGGTGTTGGTCCAGTGCCAGTCGCTTACGAGAGCTTTTTTAATGACTCCCCACGAATACAGAGTTCCCATGATCAGGTTTATGCCCAAGGCGGCAAAGGTGATGATCCACCCGCGGTTGTTAGTTGTTTTGTTCATTTTTTTTAATAGGTTTTGGGTTCTTAAAATAATGGATAATAATTTGGATTTACTAATTGACGATGCAGAAAAGTTAAAACTGAAATTAAAATAGCACTATTGATTATCATTCGGTGGTAAAAGTCTATTTCTGCTTTAAATCTAGTCTATTGTTTAATCCGGCAATGTGAATTATTCTACTGAATTTAGTTCTATGCAGTGGTTTTGTGTTCTCAATACTAAAGAACATGTAAATTTTTGATTGCATTACCCCATTTATTACCCCTCGTTTTATACGTACAATGCTTTCTTTGTTGTAACTTAATCAAGTCAAACGCATTCAACTAAATCATATGATATGACAGAAAAAACAAACAATCGCCGCGATTTCCTGAAGAAATCGTTGGTAGCGGCTGCCGCGATTACAATTATTCCGCGGCATGTCTTGGGCGGAAATGGCTTTCTTGCTCCAAGTGATCAGTTAACCAAAGCCATCATTGGAGTTGGCGGAATGGGGCAGGG
>JBBQXI010000200.1:0-7294 GCA_038209805.1 Bacteroidales bacterium
TTGGGCAAGTATTGCTTTGGATAATTTGCCAATACTTTCTTTTACAGGGGTCGCAGCCTCAACAGTTGATTTGTTTAGCGAAAACAGATCTTCAATCGTCAGACCAGTTAAATGTACCATCGTCAGTTCTTGTAATTGCATAAAATTTAGTTTTTAAATGGTTAAACATGAATCAGAATATTTGAATTTGCTTTTTGTTCGCTTTCATTGGTTTGTAACTTCTGTACTTTGAAACAAGCTCTCCCACCTCGGGATGATGCTGAAATATTCAGAGGAAGCTTCTCCCCAACTGGGTTGATACTAAAATATCCGGAGGAAGCTTCACCCCAACTGGGTTAATACTGCAATATTCTGCGGAAGCTTCACCCCGCACAAAATCATGCTGCAATATCAGGAGGAAGCTCCTCCCCGACTGGGTTGATGCTTTTATACTATTATTTGCTGTTACTAAAATTGGTTTTGTACTGTTTTTAACCGAAGTATCATCCTGAATGTAATGTACTGATGTAGGGATAAGACGGTTAGAGCTAATTTACAAAGAAAATAGCAAAATTACATTGTGCGTGCTACATATTATTTATGAATATCCAATTGCATACCTAATACTCAGGGAAATCGCTTTAAAAGAAAAACCATGTTAGCTTGCATCATTCACCTGACTAATTTATCCCAGCGGGATAACATATTTATAGAAAACGGTTCAACGGCCATGCCTATACGACCCCGGCTGGGGTCGAACTTCTTCGATCCGATTAATTTCTATAAATATCAGACCTCCCTGAGGTCGTTTTCTCAACGAAAAACGGATCAAAGGTTTTAAAAGCGATTCCTCTGGGTTACTTACGTGCTACATTCAAAATCTGGAGAACTGTATTATTTCCACTGATTGTCGGATAGCATTTTTGTAAGTAAATGGTTTGTATTATATTTATCCTCTTGAAAAATCGAAAATCAATAAAATCTAAACAAACTAAAAAATAGTAACAATGAGTACGTTGACAAACAGAAGAGAGTTTTTTAAAATTTCAGCTGTAGGCGCTATTGGCTTAACCGTTCTGGGTCCACTGGGTTGTGCACCTAAAGTAGTTGATCGGAAAACCTTTGGTGTAGGTATCCAGTTGTACACCGTTCGCGATGCCATGGCAGCCGATGCTGCCGGAACACTGAAGAAATTATCGGACCTCGGGTACAAAAACCTTGAACTGGCAAGTTATGCCGATGGTAAATTTTATGGATTTGCCCCTAAAGAGTTCAAAAAGATGGTAAACGATCTTGGAATGGATATTATTAGCAGCCACGCCGGGGTTGAATCGAAAGGTATTACGATGGACAGCGCTAAAATGATGGCCGACGCACATGCCGAATTGGGTGTTAAATATTGCGTTCAGCCATGGGTAAACGATGAAGACCGTACCATCGAAAAATTCAAGCAAATGGTTGGCGATTGGAATCAAGTGGGTAAGATTATGAAAGAAACAGGCATTCAGTTTGGCTACCACAATCATAATTTCGAATTTAAAAATATGGATGGCGTAGTTCCTTATTATGACATTTATATGAAGGAATTGGATCCGAATTATGTAACCATGGAACTCGACCTGTTCTGGGCAAATAAGGCAGGTCAAGACCCGGTTGAAATGTTCAAGAAATACCCGGGACGCTTCCAGCTTTTACACTTTAAGGATATGCACACCAAACAAGAGCCATTCTTTGATGTAATTAAAGACGATGTTTGCGAAGTTGGCGCAGGTGTTATCGATTTTAAAACCATCTGGAAATCGAAAGATATTGCAGGTGCGAAATATCTCTTTGTTGAAGACGACAATCAGGGTAACGGAAAAACTTTCGAAACACTTGAAACAAGCATAAGCAACATTACAACCAAGATTTTGGTGTAAATCTAGTTTGCTTTTAGATACAAAACCCGGTTTAGCTTTATTCCGGGTTTTTTGTTGCCCTGAAACGGCTGATTCAGGCCTGAAAATTTATATTTCCTCGTGTTTTTCCGGTTCGTTGGGGTATAGATGAGATGCGTTTGATGGTATAGATTCGATTCGATTGATTGAACAGACGCGATGTGATTGATTGTAGAGACGCGATATTTTTGATTGTAGAGACGCGATGCATCGCGTCTCTACAAATCGGTAGGGAATTTCAATTGCATTCAATAAAACATTTTAAACCTGTCGGGGTTGATTGTTTTTTATAGTTTATCAGTTTGCCTTAAATAGGCTGAGTTTGTTCTTTCAGGAAGCTTTTCAATTCATCATTTACCATTGGTGCAAGCTCAGTGTAAACCCATTGGTGGTATTTATTCAGCCATTCAATTTCTTCCGGGTTCAGCAAGCTCTTTTCAATGGCTTTGGCATCAATGGGGCATAGCGTTAACGTATCGAACCGAAGGAAGTCTCCGTATTCGGTTGATTCAGCTTTCACACAAACCATCATGTTTTCAGTGCGCAAACCATATTCTCCCAGTCGGTAAAATGCAGGTTCGTTCGACATCACCATTCCGGCTTCAATCACCCGGTCGTTAAACTCCTGACGGATGCTCATCGGTCCTTCGTGCACATTCAGGAAATAACCCACGCCGTGCCCTGTTCCGTGTCCGTAGTTCATTCCGTGTTGCCACATGTCTTTTCGCGCCAGAATGTCTAAATGATAACCCCGTGTATTCACCGGAAACTTAGCGTTGGTCAGCGAAATCATTCCTTTCAGCGTAATCGTGAAGTCGCTTTTCTGTCGTGCGGTTAATTCGCCCAATGCAATGGTTCGGGTGGTGTCGGTTGTTCCGTCGAGGTATTGCCCTCCTGAATCGAAAAGCAAAAAGCCATCCTTCTCAACAGTTAAAGCATTGTCTTCGGCCACATGGAAATGCACAATGGCGCCATGTTCTTTGTATCCAACAATCGGGTAGAAGCTGATGCCCTTAAATCCGGTTTGTTTCGCCCTGAGTTCGTTTAGTTTTTCAGCAACGGTATATTCGGTAACCGGAATTTTTCCCAGCTCGTTTTCAATCCAGTATAAGAATTCGAGCAGCGCAACGCCGTCTTTTCGCATGGCCTGACGGATGTGATTAATTTCGCTCTGCGACTTGATGGCTTTTAACCGACACGGAATGGATAATCCTTCGATGACCAAACATTGCTCCGGAATGTTTTTCCGGATGGCCTGGTTTGTGCGGTCGCAGTCGATTAATATGCGGGAGTGTGCTGGCAATTGCTGAAGAGAAGCGGTTATTTCTTCGTATCCCCTGATCTGAATTCCTTCTGATTCGAGTCTTGCTTTGAGCGCGGTCGAAATTTTTTGCGGGTTGACGAAAAGCGTCGTTTCCTTTGCCGAAACAATGGCATACGACATAAACACCGGGTTGCACTCCACATCGCTTCCGCGGAGGTTAAACGTCCATGCCAGATCGTCGAGCGCCGTAATAATCTGCATGTCGGCGCCCGCTTTTTTAAGTTCAGCACAAATAATTTCTATTTTTTCGATTCGGCTGGTGCATGCATATTTCAGTTCATGCTCAAACACGGGTGAATCGGGTAGGGCAGGGCGGTCGATCCAGATTTCGTCGAGCAAATCACCTGTTTCTTTCAGGGTAATTCCTGAAGCCGCCAAACTATTTTGCAGGACCGCAAATTGACTGATTGAAACACTCCATTCGTCGATTCCGGCCACTTCACCTTTTTGAAGGTTCATCTTCAGCCATTGATCGGGCTCGGGATGACTGGGCGTACGCATTTTAACCAAGTCGATTCCGGTTCCGGCCAATTGTTCTTCGGCCTGAAGAAAATAGCGTGAATCGGTCCAGAGAGCTGCTTTGTCGAGGCCCACTACAACCATTCCGGCCGAACCGGTAAATCCGGCAATAAATGTTCGGGTTTGCCAGCGTTCGGGCAGGTATTCGCTCATGTGCGGGTCGGTACCGAAAATAACATAGGCACTCAACCCTTTTTCCTGCATTTTAGCGCGCAGGTCGCTGATTCGGTTTCTAATAAGTTCCTTCACGTTGTATCAGTTCTTTGATGATGTTTTTCATCGAAATGGATGGTAATTCTTCCAGATCAACATCATGCGGGTTATAAAATTCAAACGACGAAATGTCGTCCATTGCTGTCATGTCATTTAAACTGTCGGTTTTCGCCAGAAAGGCCAGATCGAGTGTATAAACGGAAAATCCGGAGAAAACGTATTCGTTCGGATACGAACAAAAGTACTTCAACGAATGAAGTTCAATGCCCAATTCTTCCTGAATTTCGCGTTTCGCAGCTTGTTCTGCGGTTTCCATTGGGTCGATAAAACCTCCGGGTAAATCCAGTTTCCCCAGATGAGGTTCAATGGCACGGCGGGTAAATAGTAATTCGCCTTTTTCGTTAAAAAGCAAAACCGCCACCGCTGCCGACGAGTTGGCGTAATAATTAAATGAGCAGTCGCTGCATTTAAACGAGCGGTCGCCCGTTGCAGGGAAATGCGCCGATCCGCATCGCGGACAAAACTTCAAAACATTAACCGGGTGAGTGGATGAATACATGGGAAAAAGTGTCTAAAGTGTGCTAGAGTTCGGAGTGCCTAAAGTTGAAAAAGAAGTTGGGAGTGTCTAGAGTGAACTAGAGTGCGGAGTTACAAAACTCTAGACACTCCGAACCCTAGGCACTCCGAACTTTCTTTTATTTGGTGATTCCCTGTGCTTTCATCCACTGGGCGAACAGATTTGGCCACTGGTCAACCGGAATGTTTTTCTTTCTCATTCCAAAACCGTGTCCGCCGTCTTTGAAAATGTGCATTTCAGCCGGTATTTTATATTTTTTCAGCGCCATGTAAAACTCGATGGAGTTGCGTGGAGGAACCCCGCCATCGTCATCGGCTAAAACCAGGAATGTTGGCGGAGTCTGGGCTGTTACATGCAGTTCGTTCGAATATTTTTCAACCAATTCCCATTTGTTACCGGTACCAATCAGATTTGTACGCGAACCCATGTGTCCAAATTCTTCGTTGAATGTGATTACCGGATACAACAAAAGCATAAAATCGGGTCTGCAACTGAATTTTTCAAGAGGATCAGACGAATCTGGTTTACCCAAATCAAAACGTGTTCCGGCAGTTGACGCTAAATGACCACCTGCTGAAGAACCTGCAATACCGATTTTAGCCGGATTGATTCCCCATTCAGCAGCTTTTTGCCTTACAATCCGCAAAGCGCGTTGAGCATCTTCCAGCGGAATCTGATCGTGGCCGTTGGGAAGGCGATATTTCAACACAATACCAGCAACGCCCTGAGTAGTGAGCCATTCGGCCATGTCGTAACCTTCGTGGTCCATGGCTTCCATGGCATAGCCACCGCCTGGGCAAATCACCACGGCTGCACCTGTATTAATTCCTATTTTTGGTAAATACACATAAATTTCGGCCTCCGAAACATTGCGGACGCGTTTGCCATCAAAAACTTCTTCAGGTGTTGTCAATCCGTTGCTGTCGGGTGCACCGTTTGGCCATACTTTAAGTTTAAAATCTTGTGCCATAGTTGTAAAGCTAATGATGACCAATGTAAAAAATGCGATAGTGGTTCTCATATTATTAAGATTTAGCGCCAACGAAATAGTGATCCTTGTCGGCAAACAGGATGTTGAATGTAGTTAATGACCCGTATATGCGTGTAATGTATTGCTGCATGTTCACTTTTTCTTCATCGGTTAACACCGGGTGACTGTTAATGTTTTGTTCCAGCACCCGAAGCCGGTCGCGAAGCATCACAATTTTGTGAAAGAAGCTCTCAATTGGTATTTCTTTTGGTTTGAGCGTGAGGTTTGCAGGTTGCAAAAGCATATTTCCGCCCATCCATTTTTCACCCAATGGCACAATTTCCTGAAGTGCACTTTGTTCTTCCAATACGAAACGCAATACTTTCTCAACTTCGTTCAACGTCAGCGAATTTTTTGGCTTTTCTTCAGGCACTTCAATCACTTCCAGATCTTCATTCCGTTTCGTGATTTCCATTTTTCCACCCCGCTCAAAGAATATCTCGTACGAGGTTATTTTATTTTTACTGACAATCCCTTCTCCATAGCGCGGATGATCAACACGGGTTCCAACTGCGAGTTCTTCCATTTTTGAGTTGTTTTTTAGGTTCGTAACGGGTTCTAAAAGTACAAATTTATGCTGAACGGTTTTTTTGAGCGTGTTAAAATTTCACATGATTGTGCTGTGAATATTGATAACTGATAAAATCGTTTATTTTTGCGCTATGTTTTTAACGTTGATAGCAAAAGGTATTTTGATTGGTCTGTTGGTTTCCATACCATTAGGGCCAATTGGTGTATTGGTCATCCAGCGAACGGTGAATAAAAGTCGCATGGCCGGCCTTTTATCCGGAATGGGGGCAGCCTTGTCTGATACCGTTTATGCTATCATTGCGGGCTTTAGCCTTACTTTTGTAATTGATTTTATACGTGCGCACGAAATGTTATTTCAGGTCATTGGAGCCGTAGTTGTTTTGGCACTCGGAATACACATCTTTTTTACAAATCCGGTAAAAGATATTCGCCGCAACCGCCTTCGTGGAAACACGCATTTTCAGGATATTATTTCGAGTTTTCTGGTCACTTTTTCAAATCCATTAACCGTATTTGTCTTCCTTGCCGTGTTTACCAGTTCAGGTGTGGCCGTTAGTCTCGAACAACCTTACCATTCTTTCTTTGTGATACTTGGAATCCTTACAGGAGCTTTTCTCTGGTGGTTTTCGTTGTCGGGTATTGTCAGTTTATTCAGGCATAAAATTAATCTCCGGATTCTTTGGTGGATCAATAAATCGGCCGGTGCGATCATTATTTTATTTGTGCTGATAACTGCTATTGTCGTTGCTCAGAAAGGATTGGGTAGTTGAGTGTCAGGAAATGGTCATTAGTCATCAGAAAACTTGTAAACAGCCTTTCTACTGACAAATGACTTTTTGTTAATGACTTTCGTTGAAAATCTGTGTCAATTTATCGATAAAGAATTTAGGTGCAGCAAATGGTTTGTTTGTTAGCGAATTGTAAAATACTAAAACTACTTCCCCTGAATTAATTAATTCGCCCGCTTCATTGTAAATCTCGGTTTTAATCGGAAATTTCACTTTCGGGATGGTATCTATAATTGTTCGGATGGTTAACAAGTCATCGTAATAAGCCGATTTCAGGTAGTTTATTTTCAGACTTCTGGCCGGAAGCATGATGTTCATTTCTTCCATCTGTTTGTAGGTAAAACCCAAATCACGAATCATTTCGGTACGGCCTATTTCATAATATCGGGCGTAATT
>JBBQXI010000201.1:0-7292 GCA_038209805.1 Bacteroidales bacterium
CTTCTGCAACATGAAACTGGATGTTGATTTTATCAGTAAATCGTTTGGCCAATCCACGCAATAAAGCTCCACCACCAGCCAGCCATATTCCACGGGCAACAATGTCGGAATAAAGCTCCGGAGGAGTTTGTTCGAGTGCGCTCAAAATGGCCGTCTCAATTTTATTGATCGATTTTTCAAGACAGTGAGAAATTTCCTGATATGAAACAGGCACTTCAATTGGAAGGGCTGTCATTTGGTTTGGACCTTGAATTACATAGTCGGCAGGTGGATTGTCGAGTTGTGACAACGCTGATCCAACATTGATCTTAATTTCTTCGGCAGTACGCTCACCAATTTTGATGTTGTGTTGATGTCGCATGTATTCCATGATGTCAGCAGTCAAATCGTCGCCTGCAATACGGATTGATTTATTAGTAACCAAACCACCCAGTGAAATTACAGCAATTTCGGTAGTACCACCACCGATGTCAACTACCATGTTTCCTTCAGGAGCTTCAACATCTAATCCGATACCGATTGCAGCAGCCATTGGTTCATAAATCATATAAACATCGCGTCCGCCGGCATGTTCCGAAGAGTCACGAACAGCACGAATTTCAACTTCGGTTGATCCGGAAGGGATGCAAACTACCATTCGAAGTGAAGGTGCAAAAAAGCGTGACTTAGGATTCATCATCTTGATCATTCCCCTGATCATTTGTTCTGCAGCGTTAAAGTCGGCAATTACACCGTCACGCAGCGGACGTATTGTTTTCAGGTTTGCATGCGTTTTTCCCTGCATTTGCCGGGCTTTTTCACCTATTGCAACAAGCTTTTCAGTTTTTAGGTCGATGGTAACGATCGATGGCTCGTCAACAACAATTTTATCGTTATGGATAATAATGGTGTTGGCTGTTCCAAGGTCGATGGCAATTTCCTGCGTTAAAAATGAAAACAATCCCATTTGTATGTCTATTTTTCTTTGTTTAAAATTTTAATTAACAGTCGTTTGTCATGTTAAAACAGGCATTTGTCATTAGAAATAATCAATAATGGAAGTTTTCGAAAACTTTTTCCTAATGACCATTGATGAATGACTTTTCCCGTTTTAGTGTTTGAAATGTCTCACTCCTGTGAATACCATTGCAATCCCAAATTCGTCACAGGCCGCTATTACTTCTTCGTCGCGAATACTGCCACCAGGTTCTACAATGTATTTTATTCCGAATTCGTTAGCAGCTTCAACGCTGTCTCTGAAAGGGAAAAATGCATCCGAGATCAATACTGAATCTTCAATACTAATGCCTTCTTTTAGATTGAATCTCGGAATGGTTAATTGGCGCAAACTATCTAGTCGGTTGGGTTGTCCCATTCCGGCTCCGGTGAGCCAGAAAGATCCGTCCGGATTTTGTGTTACCAGGGCAATCGCATTACTTTTTAAATGTTTGCAGGCAGTAATGCCAAATTTCGACAGATTCATTTTCGAATCGTCAAATTGTATTTTTGTTACATTTTTGAATTCTGTTTCCAAACCTTCGTCTTCATCCTGAATGAGTAAACCACCACTGATAGAACGGTAGAGTTTCTCTTCGGCGATTTCAGGTTTTACGGGGGTTTCCAATACGCGAAGGTTTTTCTTTTTGCCTAACACTTCCAGAGCTTCCGGAGTGTAGCCAGTCGCAATAATTATTTCAACAAATCGTTTATTGAACCATTCGGCAATCGTTTGGTCAATCTCTCCGGTGAAACAAACGATGCCTCCGTAGGCGCTAACCGGATCACCGGCCCAAGCCAGTTCGAGCGATTTTAGAATGTCATCGGTAACAGCAAGTCCGCATGGATTTAAATGTTTGACTACCGAAACGGCAACTTTATTTGTTAAATGAGTTACTGAATGGAAGGCATCACTTGCTGATTTCCATGCAGCATCGGCATCGAGCATGTTATTGTACGAAAGTGCTTTCCCTTGCAATACTTTTGCATTCGAGAGGGTGATGTCTGAATTGGTGTTGTTGAATTTGAAAAAAGCAGCCGACTGATGAGGGTTTTCGCCGTAACGTAAAACCTGACCGTCGTTAACACTAATGCGAGCCTCTTCTGATTTTTCGCCGTTAAAATAAGTGAAGATGGCGCTATCGTAATGTGATGAAGTTGCAAAAGCTAAACGGGCAAATTCTTTACGGTCGGCAAGTGAAGTTGCCCCTTCTCTTTCGATGAGCAAATCGAGTAGTGTCTGATATTGGTTACGCGATGATACAATAACCACATCGTTGAAGTTTTTGGCAGCGGCGCGAATCAGCGAAATGCCACCAATATCAATCTTCTCAATAATGTCTTCGTCCGACGCTCCTGAAGCAACGGTTTCTTCAAATGGATAAAGGTCGACGATAACTAAATCTATTTCAGGAATTTCGTATTTGGCAATTTGTTGCTGGTCGCTCAGGTTGTCTCTGCGGTTCAAAATTCCTCCAAATACTTTCGGATGAAGGGTTTTTACGCGTCCTCCTAGAATTGAAGGGTAACTTGTGAGTTCTTCTACCGCAATAACGGGAGTTCCAAGTTCTTCAATAAATGATTGTGTTCCGCCAGTTGAATAGATAGTGACGCCTAATTCGTCCAATTTTTTAACTATCTGATCCAACTTATCTTTGTGATATACTGAAATTAACGCCGATTTAAGTGTTTTTAAGTCCTTCATCAATAATCCTTTTGTAATTTGGGCTCAAAGATAATAAAACACCTTGATTTTTTCCTCTACGAATCTTACTAATTAAGCTTAATCTAACATTTATAATTAGATTCTAATTTCTGTGATGCATCCTTGCCTCACAGATATAAATACCCTAACGGACGGATTTCTTCTTTGTTATAGAAAAGCAAAAACAAATATAAAGCTGAAAGTGAGATTCATTCATATAAAGAGTTTGTAGTATTGTAGATATTTATCGTCAGGTTTTATTCTGAAGGGTTTTATTTTGTATTCATTTTGAGCGGGTTGAAGTTGAATGGCAGATTGTCAGATTTTATTTCCTTCAATTTTTAAATTTATCTGTAATCATTTCAGAAATCGGTAACTAATTTTTCAGATTTCGGAAATTCCGGTTTCGTTTTTGACTTACTTGTGGTTTTTAGAAAGCAATTGCTGTTTCTGTTTCAGGATTGTTTTATATTTACTTTTCATTTCGGGAAATATGCTTTTAACCAGATTAATAATAGAGAGTTTTTCGTTTGCCTTTGGTTCTCTCAAGGGAAATAAGTTACGCACATTTCTTTCGCTATTGGGAATTACCATTGGAATTTTTGCCATTATTTCTGTATTCACGGTAATCGATTCTTTGGAAGGGTATATCAGAAACAGCCTGAATTCATTGGGTAGCAACATGGTTTACATTCAAAAATGGCCCTGGGCTCCGCCTGAAGGTGAATCGGAATATCCCTGGTGGAAATACATGAACAGGCCCGTACCTGCCATGGAAGAAGCCGATGAATTGGCTCGTCGTGCGAAAAATGTTGAGGATGTTGTTTATTTCTTCGGTTTTAACCGTACGGTACAGTTCGAAAACAGTAAGGCCGAGAATACCGAAATTTTGGCTACTACTCACGACTTAATTAATACATGGAGTCTCGATATTGAAAAGGGACGTTATTTTACCGAGTCAGAATCGAACTCGGGAGCCAGTCTGGCCATTTTGGGTAGCGAACTTGCGGTTAAACTTTTTGATCAGGTGAATCCCATTGGTAAAATGATTAAAATTCAGGGACACCGCTTTCAGGTTATTGGTGTTTACTTGAAGAAGGGAACCGATATGTTTGGAACAAGCATGGATAAACGGGTTCACATTCCGGTTGTTTATGCCATGAATATGGTTGACGTTCGCAATCGCGATCAGGGGCAGGCCATTAATATAAAAGCTAAGCCTGACGCCGATCACGATGAATTTGTTGCTGAAATTGAAGGGCTCATGCGGTCGCTTCGCCGATTACGACCTTTGGAAGAAAACGATTTTGCAATTAATGAAGTGAGTGTGATCTCGAACCGGTTCGATGCATTCTTTAAGGTTTTCAACTTTGCAGGATGGATCATTGGCGGTTTCAGTATTCTGGTGGGTGGTTTCGGAATTGCCAACATCATGTTTGTATCGGTTAAAGAACGAACAAAAATTATAGGAATTCAAAAGGCCATTGGCGCAAAAAAATATTTCATTCTACTTCAGTTTATTTTCGAAGCGGTGGTGCTTTCTTTGGTTGGTGGTGTCATTGGACTCATCCTTATATTTATAGGTACGCTCATCTTTAGTTATGTTGCAGATATGACGATTGCGTTGTCCATGGCAAATGTCATTTTGGGCTTAACCATTTCCGGTGTCATTGGCATTTTGGCCGGGTTCATTCCTGCCCTCTCGGCTTCAAGGCTCGATCCGGTTGAGGCAATGAATAGTGTTTAGCAGTTCGTTAGAAAAAATATTTGTCAGGGGTTCACTCTAAAAGTGAAGCCCTGACTTGTTTTTAAAGGGGATTGTTGTGAACTCTGATTTGCAAATGAACGGAATTAGCAATTGAAACTAAATGTTTATGTCCGAATAAAATGGTAAGTGCTGCACCTATCAAAGCGCATAACATGTCAGATTGAGCATCCCAAATATAACCTTGTGTGCCAAGTACATCAGAGGTGTATTTGTTGTCGCCTAAGACAATTATAAAAAACCATTCAAAAATCTCATACATTCCGCTCACAGTCATCGCAACACAAAATGAAAAAAAATTAATCCAGAAATAATTCCGGATTATATTCTTTTTAATTATTACTTCTCTTGCTATTAATACGGGGAGAATTCCTTGAACCAGATGTCCTAATTTATCGAAATTATTTCTCTCCATTCCAAACAAGTCCTTTATATCATTAAAAACAGGAACGTTGGGAAATGAATAATGGGCTCCTACAGAAATCAGACATGCAGCAATAAATGCCCAGGAATTGGTTGTCCTTGTGAATTTGATTTTTTTATAGAAATAGATATAAATCAGAAGAATGAAAATAACTCCCGAAGTCTCAAGCATCCATACATAATATTCTTTCGGAAATATAGAAGACCAAATAAATACAAGTGTATACAGTATGATTAAAACTCGATTGTAGAAATTGTTTTTTGGCTCCATTTTAAAATATGCAAAATTACTCACACCAAGATTGCGATTTGAATTGATCTTTGTTGCGTTTTTTTTCTCGGAAATCAAACTAATAGAGACCGGCATTGCTTCCCTCCTCGTGCCTCACGATCGCAATAGCGACTCTAACTAAACGACATTGAATCGGAGTTAATTACTCAATTTTTTTCCTGATAAAGATATAGACGAAACAATATGTTGTATGCTAACAAGAAAACAATAAAAATTGAGAATGATACAATGAAAATTGCCATTCCATAGACGAATAAAAATGAAATCGACCAAAGAAGAATGGTGAAAAACATTGAATTTATAAGCGCTTTGATGCGTAAGAAATTATAATTGTATTTCTCATTTCTCTCCTTCGAAAATGAAACAAGTGTAATCCCAATGATTAAGAAAATTGCAGCCAATTCATCTAAAATATTGGTTTGAGATACAACAAAATACTTTGTTTCAATATAGGTCGTAACAATCGCAAATATTTTTATATTAAATATTTCAGGCTTCCCTCCCCAAAAATAAAAATAGGTAAGCGGTACAGCCAAAATTATTAATACCAACCCGATAAACTTTGCTTTATAAGGAAAAATAGACAGACTTAATTCCGAACTTCTTTCAGCGTTTAGCATGTGCACCCAATGCGTTTGACAGTTCCATCTTCAAAATAAATATCTACACCAACAAGTGCAAATTTGTGGTTGTAAATAGCGTCAACATGTAAAATCCCAGGAGCATGACTTTTGTACTTAACCTTTATTACTTTAATGTACATTCCTCCCCAATAGAAATCATCTTCTGTTGATTTCTCGATAACTTCATTTTCTAAAGTTACGCCACCAACTTTCGCCGAATATTTATCGCCAACTTTGCCATTGTAATTCACCAAAGTAAGTGCACTTCCATCGTTAAATATAACTTGTGCTCCTTCGTCGGTTATTTTTGCATTTACTGTTGCATTTATGCTATTTCCTGAAATAGTAACTGTACCCGGAAATCTATCGGTTGGAACTGTTTTTAGTAAATCTATATAAGTACTATTGGTTGAGCTTCCTGAACAAGAAAACGTTGACACTCCGCCCTCCAAATTCGTAACAGTCATCCCTTTTACGGTAACGCCTTGAATTGGACCCCACGTTATTGCGTGACCAACTTCACCGACTGGAGACTGGGAGCCACCTAAGACAGATAAATCATCTTTTTTGCAGGAAGTAATTGTTGCAAAAACGGTAATAAGGATAATTAGCGATAATTTTTTTGAGTTCATAGTAATTGATTTTTGGTTGTTGATTTTTTGTATTGATAGTATGTTTACATTTGAGATAAAATTAGTTGAAGTCAAAATATGGAATGGTTCAAATAAACAAAAAGAGCGGTTCAAATCGTAAAAATCAACAAACAACTAACTGACACGGAATCTGAATTATGGATCATTTAAAACTGACTTTATTAATATCGTCGTTTACAATTCCCTTGATACTGGCAATTACATTGTTTGTTTCTTCGAAGAATGATTTGTCGAAAAAGATTATGGGTTTTGGATTGCTAAACGCCTTTTTTGTTTTTCTGGCCAACTATATTTATTTCCATAAATTATTCGATACCTATTCACTTATTCATAGTTTGCACATTGCTACTGTTCTTTGGATTTTTCCTTCGATATATCTCTACATCAAATCGATTGTTGAAAGTGAAAAACAGTTGAAGAAGGAGTTTTGGCATTTTCTTCCGGGACTTATTTTTGGACTGACTTCAGCTATTCTTTTTGGACTGTTATTGAGCCATAATGAAAAAATCTATTACCTGTCGAATTATAGGAGCGGGGTTCAATTTGAGAGTCAAAACATAAAAATGGTTTCTGCTTTTCGTTCCACAGATGTTTTGCTAATTGTAGGGCAAGTCATATATTATTCAATAAAATTTATCCGAATCCCGAATAAATATCAGCGTGAATTAAATGAAGAATATTCCAATGTCGAGAATTTCTCCATTAACTGGCTGAAATGGTTCAATGCATCGTTTATTTCAATTGGTCTTTTAAGCATCTCATTTTACATGTTTAATCCGTTTAATGAAAAAAATGACTTTTTCCTAATCCTGTTTCTATTTTCTATTTCAGCTTTTATTTGGATTCTCGGTATATG
>JBBQXI010000202.1:0-7254 GCA_038209805.1 Bacteroidales bacterium
TCTAAGCGTCCTGCTAAAGTTTTAACCGTCCTGCTGGTTTTCTAGCCGTCCTGCTAATGGTTGTTGTGTCCTTTCGCGGGTTACAGCGTTTTTTTACGTATTCGCAGAGATTTTACGCTTGACTGATTCGGTGAAATGTGCAGAACGCTAATGTACCGGCTTTCTAAAATTTTATCTTTGCAGCTTGTTCGTTTATAAAAGGGAAAGTATGCTTAAGAAAATAATGTTGCTGGGTTCGGGCGAGTTGGGAAAAGAGTTTGTAATTGCCGCCAAACGCCTTGGACAAACAATGATTGCCGTTGATAGTTATGCTGGTGCTCCGGCCATGCAGGTTGCCGATCAGTTCGAAGTGATTAATATGCTCGATGGTACAGAGCTCGACCGAATCGTGGCCAAACACCGGCCCGACCTTATTGTGCCTGAAATTGAAGCTATTCGTACAGAGCGTTTTTACGATTACGAAAAAGCGGGAATTCAGGTGGTTCCTTCGGCTAAGGCGGCTAATTTTACCATGAATCGCAAGGCTATTCGCGATCTGGCAGCCCAAGAACTCGGTTTGAAAACGGCCAATTATCGTTACGCTAAAACTTTTGAAGAGCTGAAAGCTGCAGTAGCTGAAGTTGGGATTCCATGCGTAGTGAAACCACTGATGTCGTCGTCGGGTAAAGGGCAATCGACCATCAAAAGTGAGGCCGACTTCGAAAAAGCATGGACTACGGCTTCAGATAAAGGCCGTGGCGATTTAAACGAAGTGATTGTTGAAGCTTTTGTTCCTTTTTTAAGTGAAATTACGCTGCTCACTGTAACTCAGAAAAATGGCGAAACACTATTTTGTGCACCAATTGGTCATCGTCAGGAGCGTGGCGATTATCAGGAAAGCTGGCAACCGGTATTTCTTCCTGAAGGTTTTGAAGAAGAGGCTCGCCGCATGGCTGCGCTGGTGACCAAAGCTTTGGGAGGCGTAGGTATTTGGGGAGTTGAGTTTTTTATCGTTGAAGGAGGCGTAGTATTTTCAGAATTGTCGCCCCGTCCGCACGATACCGGTATGGTAACTTTGGCCGGAACACAAAACCTCAGCGAATTTGAATTGCATTGCCGGGCTGTTTTGGGCTTGCCTATTCCTGAAATCAGGCAAGAAAAAGCGGGAGCCAGTGCGGTTATTCTTTCAGGCATCGAAACTATTTCTCCGGGATACGTGGGTATCGATTTGGTTTGTCAAAATTCACATGCTGATATCCGGATATTTGGCAAAGAGACCGCACGCATTCATCGTCGGATGGGCGTGGTAGTCGTAAATGCTGAACTTGGTACCGACGTGTTGGAATTAAAGCAAACCGCCCGAAATCTTGCCAATCTGATAGAAGTGAAACCTTTAAAATAAATAGTAACCCTGCAAAAGAAAGAGGCTGTCTGGTTTTAATTCAGACAGCCTCTTTTGTATTTTAAGTCATGCGTTTATTGCGGCTTTTGATTTCTGATTTTGCTATTCCGGATTCCGTAGGTGAAATAAATGACGAACCCAATGGCCATCCAAATAATTAACCGAAGCCAGGTATCTAAAGGAAGTGAGGCCATCTGCAAAATACAAATGCCAGCGCCCAAAATCGGAACAAGCGGAACAAACGGAGTTTTAAATGTCCGTTCAATATCTGGACGTTTTACTCTCAGAACGATAATTCCGATACAAACGATGGCAAATGCCAGCAAAGTACCAATAGAGACAAGTTCGCCGAGAATATTTATTGGCAGGATTCCGGCAATAATCATGGCTACAAATCCTGTGACTAAGGTGCTCACGTGTGGTGTTTTAAAGCGTGGATGAACTTTTGCAAAAATGGGTGGCAACAATCCATCTTTAGCCATTGAGAAGAAAATTCGTGGCTGACCAAGTAACATGACCAGAATAACCGAACTAAGTCCGGCAATTGCGGCAATCTTAATAATCGGACGTAACCAGAAAAGGCCTTCACCCATGGCATTAACGCCAACTGCAATCGGGTCAGCCACGTTCAGAAAGGTATAACTTACAATTCCGGTTAACACAATAGCCACCAAAATGTAGAGTAGGGTAGAGATTCCCAGTGAACCAAGTATCCCGATAGGCATATCTCGCTTCGGGTTTTTAGCTTCCTGAGCAGCGGTTGAAACGGCGTCGAAACCAATGTAAGCAAAGAATATAACTGCTGCTCCACGGAAGATTCCGCTCCAGCCAAAATGCCCCCATTCGCCTGTGTTTTTTGGAATGAAAGGATGCCAGTTGGCTTTATTCACAAACATGAATCCTATTCCGATAAACAAAAGAATTACGAACACTTTAATGACAACCATGATATTGTTGAACTTTGCCGATTCTTTGATTCCAATCAGAAGTAAAAGCGAAATTGCTGCTACAATAAACATGGCTGGCAAGTTTAGAATTCCGGTAAGATGGGGCAGACTGTCGATAGAAATTCCTGTATTAGCCAAGTTTTTGGTTAGTTCAGGTGTCATCGATTTCCATCCAACTTGTGGTACGTCGACCATAACAGTGCCCATAGCCGCTGTAAATTGCGCCGGAATGTTAACACCAAAGTCTTTCAGAAAGCTTACTACATAGCCCGACCAGCCCACTGCAACCGTTGAGGCAGCAAAAAGGTATTCTAGAATTAAATCCCATCCGATGATCCAGGCAACAAATTCGCCCATAGTGGCATAAGCATAAGTATAGGCACTACCCGAAATTGGAATCATTGAGGCAAACTCGGCATAGCACAAGCCTGCAAATAAACAGGCAAGTCCGGAAATCAGGAACGAGATAACAATTGCAGGGCCAGCATATTGAGCAGCAGCCTGACCCGTTAATACAAATATTCCTGCACCAATAACGGCGCCAATTCCTAAAGTTGTAAGATTAAATGCACTTAACGATTTTCGTAGGCCGTGATCGGAATTGGATTCGGCCATTAATAGTGATAAAGGTTTTGTAAGAAATAATTTGGACATAGGGTCTATTTTTGAAGACTCAAAAATAGCTTTTTTGTTTAATAAATCAGTTGTCCTGGTAATTTGTTGGGGGGTATTTGGCTTTTTTATTAAATATAAATGTTTTGAATGCAGCGTAGAAGAATGGAATCAGCGTTACGATGATGAGTCCAAGGAAAACAATCTCGAAATTATCTTTAATCCATGTGAATTCTCCCAGAAAATATCCGGTTAAGGTAAAGAAAGGCACCCAAATTGCCGAACCAATAATGGTATATTGTTTAAAAATCGGAAAATCAAATGAAACGGTTCCTGCAAAAAATGGAATATAGGTCCGGATTACCGGAAAGAAACGGCCAAAGATAATCGACTTTTTCCCGTGTTTGTGGTAAAATTCTCGTGTTTTGACAATTGAGGGAACCAGATATTTCTGGATTAGTTTTCGATGACTGCGCTCAATACGATGCCCAATCAGCGCTCCAATCTGGTAATTAAAATGATTTCCAAGGACAGCTGCTAAAATTAAGATCGGTACCAACACCCAAATACTCATGTCAGACGAAGCTGCAATTACACCGGCAGAGAAAAGCAACCCATCGCCAGGTAAAAAAGGAAAAACAATTAATCCGGTTTCCAGAAAAATAATCAGGAATAAAACCAGATAAGCTTCCCATACGTTTTCGTCAACCAAGGCAAAAATGGCTTCGTTGGTATGAAAGAGTATGTGGTAAATTTGTTCCAGCATCTTATTTGGTTTAATTAATTGGCTTGTGTCGCGCTCAAAAAAAATGGTGTAGTTTACAGAACGTATAAATTTACTGCAAATTACACCATCTAAACAACTATAAGCCCTAATTGATGCCTATTCCACGAACTTTTTCAGTTAATATTTCTTAATGCCTGTTTTCCTGATATTTACTAATCACCTAATTAAAAACAATCAGTTAATAAATCGCAGACCTGACTTAGGAATTTATTATCTTCCGCAGTAAATGGGGCAGGAGAGTGGCTGTCGATGTCGAGCTCGGCTACAAATTTCCCATTTTTCAAAACAGGAACCACAATTTCCGACTGAACTTCCAATCCGCACGAAATGTAGTTTTCAATTTGTGTCACATCCTGAACGACCATGGTTTGGCCACTGGCGGCTACCTGCCCGCAAATGCCTTTTCCAACAGCAATATGTGTGTGCTGTGTTGGTTTTCCGACGAAAGGGCCTAAAACAAGCTCATTCTTTTCCTGATCTAAAATATAAAAACCTACCCAATCGTAATGGTAGATTTCCTGTTTCAAAAGTTCACAAATCCGGAGCAAAAGGTCTTCCGGATTAATTTTCACCAATGCAGCAATCTTTTGATATACTTCTTCAAAATTTGGTTTCAGTGTCATATTCTCTTCTGTTTTAACTCTTAAAATACATGAAAAGGTCATAAGTCATTGAGGAAAAGTCTTAAAGAGCCTTTTCAAATGACTGATGTCTTTTCCCTTGTTACTTGATTACCATTTGGTCTTCGTGAGTAATCTTTTCGCAATATTTACATTTCAAATCTAACGGATTTTTTGAAATGACATTGAAGTAGGTTGTAATTTCCTCGTTATTGGTGATGCATTTTGGGTTAAAGCATTTCACAATACCGATTACTTTGTCCGGAACCTCGACCACCCGTTTTTCAACCACTTCGTAATCGCGGATGATATTCAGCTTGGCATTGCGGGCAATCAATGATATTTTGTTGATTTCATCATCTTCGAAAAATACGTCGGAAAGCTTGATGATGGCTTTGCTGCCCAATTTTTCGCTTTCGAAATTGGCGCCAAATGTAATTTGAGTTTTCACATTCTGAAGTCCCAGAATGGAAATAACCTTAAACAGATTTTCGGAAGGAATGTGATCGATTACAGTGCCATTGTTAATTGCACTAACTTTCAGTTTTAATTTCTTTTTTAAACTATCGGGCATGGCTGTAATTATTTAAGGTTGAGAATATGGGCTATAATGGCCTGGCGGGTGAAAACACCGTTGCGGGCTTGCTCAAAATAATAAGCTTTTTCGTTGCCGTCAACATCCGGATGTATTTCGTTGACGCGGGGAAGCGGATGCAGAATACGCATGTTTGGTTTCGTATTGGCGAGCATGTTGTTGCGTAGAATGTAAACGTTTTTCACTTTCTCGTATTCAATCGGATCCATAAAACGCTCTTTCTGGACACGAGTCATGTAAATAATGTCGGCGTGATTGATGTTTTCGTTGATTTCGCTGTGTTCGAAATAGCGGATTCCTTTTTCTTTCAGGAACAATTTATACTCTTCGGGCATGGCCAGTTCATCAGGAGCAATGAAGTTGAAAATAGGGTTCTCGAATTGAGACATGGCCATCAGGAGGGAATGTACTGTTCTTCCGTATTTCAGGTCGCCAATCATGAAAATGTTGATGTTATCGAGCGTTCCCTGTGTTTTTAGGATCGAATACATGTCGAGCAGCGTTTGGGTGGGGTGTTGATTGGCGCCATCGCCAGCGTTGATCACCGGAACATCGGCCACTTCTGCAGCATACCGCGAACTGCCTTCCAAGGGGTGGCGCATTACAATCAGGTCGACATAATTGCTCACCATTCGGGTGGTGTCGTGCAAGGTTTCACCTTTCGAAACGCTGGATGACCCGGCATCCGAAAAGCCAATGATTCGTCCGCCCAACCGATTGATTGCTGTTTCAAAGCTAAGTCGGGTTCGGGTCGATGGTTCAAAAAACAAAGAAGCTACTACTTTTCCTTCAAGCAGTCTCTGGTTGGGGTTTTTCTCAAAATCGGCTGCGAGTTCCAAGATTCGTAGGTAGTCTTCTTTTGAATAATCGGTAATCGAAATTAAATCTTTCTTCTCCATTTTATGTTATGTTTTTAATGTTGGTGAAGCAAAAAAAAACCAACAGAAAGCATATTTCTGTTGGTTTTTAAGTATTTCCGGTGATACCGGATAAAAATAATGCTGAGCTAAATTGTTATCATGATGGAAACAAAACAGGGAATTTGGGAAAGACTTTTCCCGGTGAAGTGTTTCACTGGAAAAGTGGGAATATTGTTTTATCAGGTGTTCCATCAAAATCCAAAATTAAAGTGTTTTTGCAATCTTTTTTTAATTGTCGTTTATTAGTTATGAAAAGGTTATTAACACCATAGATTTCGGTACACCATTGAAATCTAAGACAATTCGTTAACCTTCAAACCTTCTATTTTATTTAGTCCTTCTTCAATCCGGCTTAGTTCACTCAGCCTGATGTGCGTTTTGATCTGGCATCTCAAATCAAATTGCGGATCAATCAGGGGAAGCTTTTCATCTTTGAATAGTTTCATTACATCGTTCATTACACCGTAATCAAACTCAATGAGAAGTTGCTTCTCTACAAGTTTATCAACGATTTCGGCCTGATTGATAGCATCGAGGGCTGCGTTTCGGTACGCATTAATTAAACCACTGACGCCCAATAAAGTTCCACCGAAATAGCGAACAACTACGATCAGGATATTGGTCAGGTCGAAGCTTTGTATTTGACCCAGAATTGGTTTTCCGGCGGTCGATGATGGTTCTCCGTCATCATTGGCTCTGAAAAGCAATTTCTCGTGTCCTAACCTCCATGCATAGCAATGATGCCGCGCCGAATAATGTTCCTTTTTTATACCCTGAACAATTTCTTTAATCTGCTCTTCGGAAGTAACAGGATAGGCATAGGCAATAAATTTGCTGCCTTTATCCTTGAAAAGTCCCTCCGCAGGGTTCGAAATCGTTTTGTAGGTATCTTCCATCAGAAATTCATTAAAATCAGAATGGCAATAACAGCCATGAATACTCCGGCAAAGTTAACTCTTGAAAACTTTTCTTTAAACATGACCAAGCCAATAAAGATTGAAAATAATACAATACAAATGTTGTTCAGACCAAAAACCACAGAACTGTCAAGTTTGCTGTTATTCAGAGCCAGAATAATGAAGTATAATGACCCGAAGTTAGCGATTCCCAGAATTGTTCCACCAATCAATTCAGCAATAGAAATGTTCTTCGAAAGCGATTTGGGTTTTATGATGATGAATATCAGTCCCAGAAGCAGAGCTGTCAGAAAAACTGTTGCGGAGAATAGTAAACTCATACTGTTTGAAACATGATAAGTTTGCGCATATTTTACAATCGAATCGGTTATCCCAGATCCCAGGAAAATGGCAATTGGAATCACAATCAGTTTAATGTTTTTTGCTTTATCAATTGGTCTATAACTTGTTAGTACGACAGCAATGGTTGCCAATA
>JBBQXI010000203.1:0-7254 GCA_038209805.1 Bacteroidales bacterium
ATCCTCCATACGGTTATACTTAAAGCTATCAGCCAGGAAGTTGTATATATTAAAAACGCCGCAATAAGAATTTAATGGATTAGCTTTGATGTAATCCAACTTCCAGATTGGATGTTCACGGTTGAAAACAAATACGTTGGAATGCATGCTAAAAATAAGCATATCTCCTCCCAACCTGAATTCGGCTTCAAAAGGACCTTTTTCCTGATAAACAGGCAAAACACTGTCGTCAACCTTATCTTTTAGTTTATTCCGATAATCATCAGCTAATTCTTTCAGAACTTCCTTCAACAAGGCAAACGAACTAACCGCTTTCCCATAAACCTCCTGTTTAAGGTTAGTTTTAAGGATCATCCCATCTAACTGATTAACAACTTTTTTCTTTGCGCTCATAGATTTCGTTTAATAATCCCATAAAAATAAGAAAAGCAGCCAACTTTGACTGCTTTTCCATTATCTGATTTTAATCTTTTAGTATGCCAATGCAAATAATACACGACCTTTTGATGGCTTTCCTGAATACATACATTTACCTTCTTCAGGAACCTGATCAAACGGAATGCAGCGGATTGTTGCTTTTGTTTCGTCTTTAATAGCCTGTTCGGTCTCGGGAGTACCATCCCAATGGGCAGAAATGAATCCACCTTTATTTTGAAGAACTTCTTTAAACTCTTCGTAGGTTTCAACCGGAGTTGTCATTTTAATCCGATAATCAAATGCCTTCTTGTAAATATTCTCCTGAATGGCATCCAATAATTGCTGAATATACAATTCAATTCCATCCATCGAAACAACTTGTTTCTCAAGTGTATCGCGGCGAGCAACCTCTACAGTTCCATTTTCCAGATCTCGGGGACCGATAGCAATACGAACCGGAACACCTTTCAATTCATATTCGGCAAATTTCCAGCCTGGCTTTTTAGTGTCATTGTTATCGTATTTAACCGAGATCCCCAATGCTTTCAATTTGGCAACGATGCTGTCAACTTTTTCTGAAATTGCGGCCAACTGTTCATCCTGTTTATAGATTGGAACAATAACTACCTGAAAAGGAGCGAGTTTTGGAGGCAAAACCAATCCATTGTCGTCAGAATGAGCCATAATCAAAGCGCCCATCAAGCGGGTTGAAACGCCCCAAGAAGTTGCCCAAACAAAATCTTCTTTGCCTTCTTTATTCGTGAAACGAACATCAAATGCCTTGGCAAAATTTTGTCCAAGAAAATGCGAAGTCCCAGATTGTAACGCTTTTCCATCCTGCATCAATGCTTCAATGGTGTAAGTTTCGAGCGCTCCGGCGAAACGTTCATTGGCCGATTTAGATCCCTTAATTACTGGCAAAGCCATAAATTCTTCAACAAATGTTGCATAAACATTTACCATTCGTTCGGCTTCTTCCAAAGCTTCCTGACTGGTTGCATGAGCGGTATGCCCTTCCTGCCATAAGAACTCGGCAGTACGCAAAAATAAACGGGTACGCATTTCCCATCGTACCACATTCGCCCATTGGTTAACCAAAATAGGTAAATCACGGTAAGATTGAATCCATGTTTTATAGGTACTCCATATAATTGTTTCAGAAGTTGGTCTTACAATCAGTTCTTCTTCCAATTTAGCATCCGGATCAACAATGATGCCTTTACCGTTCGGATCGTTCATTAAACGGTAGTGCGTAACCACTGCACACTCCTTAGCGAAGCCTTCCACATGGCTGGCTTCCTTACTAAAAAAGGATTTCGGGATAAATAACGGGAAGTAAGCATTTACGTGTCCGGTTTCTTTAAACATCTTGTCAAGCTGTGCCTGCATCTTCTCCCAGATCGCATATCCGTATGGTTTTATCACCATACATCCTCTAACCGCAGAATTATCAGCGAGATCTGCCTTGACTACCAGATCGTTATACCACTGTGAATAATTTTCGCTGCGTGAAGTCAATTCTTTTGCCATTTTTAAACTTTTGGTATGGTATTTGCGTTTTTCGTATTAGTTTTAATGCCTACAAAGAAAGTAAAATTATCATTCATTATAAAGGAGGGTGTACTATGAAAACCAAACTTACCGTCATCTCTATTCTAGCAATTTTAGTCAGCGCATGTACTACGGGGACATATATGACTAAAGCGTATGATGATGACATTTATTTCTCTCCCGCAGATGTTCCACCAGTAGCTGTTGTTGAGAATGAAGCTCCGGCGAGCGAGAAATCAGCTAGGATTAGCAATAATGATACCAGAGACAAAAAAATCATTTTTAGTCAGATGGATCGCAATGCAGATGGGACATCATCTGTGAACAATTACATTTATCAGCCTGATAACAACGGAAATCCGGATAATCAGAGTTACAACATGGACAATCAGGAACTAGCTGAATCTGACACAACCGCCTACTACAACGATGATGACGTTAAGTATGTAATCAATAACTATTACGACGAGAACGACAATAATCTTGATTTTGCTTATCGTATTGGAAGGTTCCACAATCCTTATTACTATAATCCATTTTTCTATGATGACTTTATGTACGGTGGATATTATTCTCCATGGTATTCAGGATATTATGGAATGGGGTATGGCTTAGGATACAATGGTTGGTATGGAGGCTATGGATATCCTTACAGCTATTATGGCGGTTATTATTCACCCTTTGCATTCGGATTCGGCGGATATTGGGGAGGTGGATATGGTGGATACTATAATGGTTATAATAACGGCTATTACAACGGGTACTATGGCGGTGGCGGTGGTTTCTACAACGACCATCAGGTTGCAAGAAGAAGATCGACCGATATGAACCTGCCAAATACTAGTAATGGCTACAACAAATCAGCAAATGGAGAAAGATCATCCGTAAATACCGGAAGGGCAAATTCAAACAGCACAATCGACAACAGTCATTCAAGAACACGCTCTATTAATGCAACCGGTGATAATCAGGATACAAAGAGCGCAACGATTGTAAACGACCGCAGAACAAATACGGGAAGACAGGTTAATTCGCAAACACAACAAAATGTTACTTCGGGAAGTACAAGAAGGTCGTACGAACCTTCAACCACCGGAAGAACCTATGATCAGGGAAGAGTTGTAAGACAAAGCCAGAATTATACACCAAGCTACAACAAACCAAGAATTGTCAATCAATCGAATTACAATAGTAACAGCTATACACGTCCTCGTACTGCAGGTGCTTATAACCAGCCAGCCTTAAGAAGTGCAAACTCAAGCAGTCAAAATCAGAGCTATACTCAACCTAGAAGTTCTTCAAGCATGAGACAGACTTATCGTTCAAGTTCATCTTATTCTACAGGTTCGAGTTCTACCGGAACCAGAAGTTCTTCAAGCTACAACAGATCTTCGGGCAACTCAGGTTCGACCTATAGCGCTCCGGCAAGAAGTTCTTCCGGCTCTTCATACAGCGGAGGAAGCAGTTCAAGCGGTAGCTCATCAGGTGGCAGCTCTAGTGGCAGTAGCTCAGGTGGTGGGGGCGGTTCTGGCCATAGAAGATAATATTGAACTACAAAGATGAAATCTGAATTCAAACAAACAATTAATACAGAAAACATGAAAAAATTAGTATATACCATTAGTATCCTGCTGATTACATTCAGTGCTTTCGCGCAGGATTTGCAAGATGCTTTACGATATTCAAACTACAAAATAAGTGGTACAGCTCGTTCAGCAGCCATGGGAAATGCATTTGGCGCATTGGGTGGCGATTTCACTTCCTTGAGTATCAATCCGGCAGGTGTTGCAGTCTACCGTTCAGGAGAATTTACATTTACTCCATCCTTCGGAAAAATTAGTGTTGATGGAACTTACCTGGGAAGTACATCCACTGATTCTAAATACAATGTCGGAATCGATAATCTTGGCTATGTAACCACTATTCCTACCGGATCAAATAGCGAATCAGGCTTGGTCAGTTTTAGTTTTGGATTGGGATTCAACAAGCTTGGAAATTTTTCATTGAATTCACTTACAGAAACAGGCAAGAATGGATCAAATAATTCAATTCTGAGCTATTTCACAGATAATATGAATGCAAATTATAACAATATATACGGAAACGAGGATGCTACACTGGATCCATACTATGAAAGACTGGCTTGGGATACTTATCTGATTAACCATGATGATAATGCCAAAGAATACTTCAACGACGTTAAAGATGCCGGATATGGACAATCACAGCGAAAATCAACCGACCGGAGAGGTTATATCAACGAGTATTTGATTTCATTTGGGGCTAACTTCAATCATAAATTCTACCTTGGTGGAACTGTCGGAATTCACGATGTCTATTTCAAAGAAAATGCCAACCTATACGAATGGGATGCTAAAAATAACATCGATAACTTTAATGATTTAAACTTCAATACCTATTTAAAAACAACAGGCAGTGGTTTCAATTTAAAACTTGGAGCAATCTACAAACCAACTGAAAACCTGAGATTAGGTTTGGCTTTCCATACTCCAACTTTCTACAAGTTCAACGATGAGTATAACAGCAGCATGTCGGCATCAACCTACAACAACGGAAATCCGATTTCTCCTGACAAAGCTGGTGTTTACGATTACGAAATTGAAACTCCAATGAAAGCTATTTTAAGCGGAGCTTATGTAATTGGGAAATCGGGATTAATCAGTATCGATTATGAAATCGTTGACTACTCAACAGTTAAGATAAAAAATGGATCAGACGGTTATGATTTCTTTGACCAAAATCAAACCATTCAAAATGCTTATAAAACTGTAGGAAATCTTCACATTGGTGGCGAATACCGTGTAAACAAGAATTTCAGCCTTCGTGCCGGATATGAAAATTTTCCAAGTGTGTACAAAGCAGCTTACCTGAATACAACAAATGTGAATAGCAATAGTTCTTATTCAACTGTTGCAGGAGGTTTTGGATTCAGACAGGGTAACATATTCTTTGATGCAACAATTAAGCACATTATGAATGATGAAAACTTAAAACTTTACCCAGGTTCGCCTGAAATGGCCAAATACGCCACAACACAAGACAATATCATTTTTACTCTTGGATATAAATTCTAACACAAACATATTTAAGCAAAGCCGGTTAAGTTATTAGCCGGCTTTTTTATTGCACTAATAAAATATTAAACCTAAGGCATTGAAGTCATGATTTCTTTGATAATGTTTTTTTTTCACCTTGCTTTGCCTTAAATTAGCTCAATCATACACATAGAACATGTCTCATTTTATTGCAATTGATTTCGAAACAGCTCTAAAGTTTTTTGAAGAAGCTGAGACAAATGGCAGCAGATGGCGTCTTGGAGATTTTTTAACCTCAAAATGGATTCAAAAGAACAACCTGAATCTGGATGAAATTGTCAATTTTTCCATGAACATGCCAGATTCAAAAATTGTAGTAATTGGCGAAGGATCGGCAGAAGGATTCTACATTTACTCTCAAAAACAAAAAACATGTTTTAAATTTGAGCGAAAATTAGCCGAAGTTTAATTCATGGAAAAGGAAAGTATGAGCCCACATTTTGATGACCCCATTGGAAGAGCTGTCTATGACTTTCATTATCATTCGATCAACCAGCCCATCATTGTTCATTCCGATGATTTTGATGACGACACCATCGATACTTCCTACTTATTCAGGTCGTATAAACAGATGCCTGCCCTGGAGAAAAAAGCCATGAGCCTTTGCTCAGGAACTATTCTTGATGTTGGAGCCTGTGCCGGTCCACATTCGATTTATCTCCAGAAAAAAGGTTTTGAAGTTACCGCTCTCGAAACTTCGGTGCTTTGCTGCGAAGTTTTAAAAGACCGCAACGTCACAAAAATCGTTCAGCAAGATATTTTTAAATTCAATGGGCAAACTTTTGATACCATATTGCTGCTTATGAACGGAACAGGAATAGCCGGTAGTTTGAGTGGACTTGAAGTGTTGCTGCATCATCTGAAAACGCTACTGAATCCAGGCGGTCAGATATTAATAGACTCGTCAGATCTCATTTATTTGTTTGAAGAGGAAGATGGTTCGGCCCTGATTGATATTTCAGCCGGCAAATACTACGGAGAACTGACATTTCAAACCGAATATAAAAACTGGGTAAGTCATCCATTTTCTTGGTTATATGCCGACTTGAACAATCTGGAAAATACGATTGAAAAAAATCAGTTAAAACTGAAAAAAGTATTTAAAGGTCAGCATTACGATTATTTGGCCCAAATAACCTTTTAAAACGAACAACTTGAAAAACAATCAGGAATACAGACCACTTTCCGTATCGGAAATAGAAATTCTTAAACAGCAAGGTGTTTCAGCCGCAGATTGGGATCAGATTTTTGTAAGTCAGGTATTCATTCCTCAGAATATTCGCAATGTACAATTCTCCGGATGCATAAAAATTGGAGACAACTCTGGAACTGTTGAGTTCAATGGTGGAATTGTCAGAAATTGTGGCTTGTACAACTCGACCATACACAACTGTACCATTGGCGACCATGTTTATATAAGCCAGATTTCGAATTATATGGCCAACTACGATGTACACGATCATGTTATTGTTGAGAATATTGAATTGTGCTATACCGACGAAGAAAGCACATTTGGAAACGGAATAAAGGTCTCCACTCTCGACGAAACTGGTGGTCGCGGTGTTATGATTTACGATAAACTGTCGGCACATCTGGCCTATTTTCTGGCCTGGTACAAACATCGTCATTGCCTGATTGAAGAGTTGGAGTCGAAAATTTCAGACTATGCCAATTCGGTGAAAAGCAACCGCGGAACCATCGGAGAATATTCAGTAATTCGCAACTGCCGCCTGATTAAAAATGTAAAGTTCGGACCTCATAGCCAGGTAAAGGGATGCACCCGACTCGAAAACGGATCGGTAAACAGCAACGAATTTGCCCCTGTAAAACTAGGTGCTGGTATTTTGGCCGAAAACTTTATTGTTTCTTCCGGCACCGAAATATCCGACGGAACCATTGTCTCTAATTGCTTTATTGGCCAGGGATGTACTCTAGGAAAACAATATTCGGCCGAAAACTCTTTGTTTTTTGCCAATTGTCAAGGGTTTCATGGCGAAGCCTGTTCAATTTTTGGTGGCCCATACACGGTAACCCATCATAAATCGACTTTATTGATTGCCGGAATGTTCTCGTTTTGTAATGCTGGTAGCGGCTCCAATCAGAGCAACCACATGTACAAACTTGGGCCAATTCATCACGGGATTGTAGAACGTGGCTCTAAAACCACCTC
>JBBQXI010000204.1:0-7249 GCA_038209805.1 Bacteroidales bacterium
TCGACGTTCTTATCTTTTGTAAAGCGATGTATTTTTCGATGTATTCAATTTCTTTGGAAAGTAAAATTCTGTCAGCCTTTGTTTCATAAAGCATAAACCGCATAATCTCTGATAACTTATTCAAATAGTTCGACGCTTCAACCGGATCTTTTAAAATCAATGTATCTATATTGTTGATGGTATTAAATAATAGATGCGGGTCAAGTTTCGATTTAATTAACGCCATTTCTATCTCATGGTTTTTTTCTTTTAAAAGCTCTTTCAATTTAATTTCATTAAACCAGGTAATAAAACCTTTAATGACCAATGCTACTACTCCGGAAATTGTGGCAATTATGCTCATTGCTATTATCACTATATAAGCAGTAGATCTGCCATTTTTGCCACCCTTGTCCATATCAGTCATACGACCTGTTTCGATAAAATACCGAATCAGAATATAGCCTACTGTTGCTACTGCCAATGAAATTAAAAAGCCATAAATTATTGAAAGAAAAAACTTTTTTTGTTGAAGGTATTTGGGGAACAAAAGAAAATAATAGAGATAAAATGTGGTGAAAGACGGAAAAACAGCAAATAGTGAAATGGATTCTAAAGCATTCTCAATTCGCGCAGTTTGATCAACTAAATGGTTACTGCTTCTGTAGAAAATCGCCAAAATGATGAATATTAACATGAAATAACATAACCAAAAACCAATATGGATCAAAACAACGATTGACTTTTTCATAAATTCAAATTCAGTAATTAATAAGTCCAAATTCGATGATTTGTGCGTGTTTGGTTAATATGCTAATCAGATAATGGATTTTTACTTTCAAGATCGTGTGGGTATATGATTTTAATGTTTTCAACCAGAATTAACTGATTAGATATTAACATTTTTATCAGGATAGAGTTCAATATCTATGCAAATGTTCTCTGAGAATGAGTAAGTCATGTAGTGTTTTTCATTCATTTAAATGCAAAATATTCTTAATCAGTGCTTTAATGGTTGTCACTACGACCAAGGTGTTTTGCTTAACAATCAACTTGAAAAAACAGTTTTTTGAAAACGGACTTTCCGGGCAAATCGTGGAAATATACTACCAAAATAATTTGCGAATTGTGTAAACCTGCTGGGTTGGAATATTACCAAATGAATCACGAAAAACTTATTCCTGAAGTTCAGGAAAAGCAACCGGAGCAGAAAACAAGCCAAAAACCTGAATCCAAAGTTGGCTTCTCCATTGAAATGTCACCAATAGCACAACTTTCAGAAAACATAGAAGTCAACAAAAGGGCTGAATATCCGCCAATCATGCGAAGAATCTTATCAGAATATGCCGAAACCTTCTATCAGCGTAGCCAAACCCACCGAATTATTACCGAAATGCACCAGGGCAATAGTCAGGTATTGAAAACTAAACGCGCTGAAATCTTTTACCTTGTCAAGGCCTTCACAATACGTTTGGTGTATCTTTTTAACGTGCGGCATTGTGATTTACAAGGTGCTAGTTTTACCTCACTTCATTTTTCCTTCAACATTCTTTTTCCTATTAAAAAAATCATAGAGATCTCTCTCCTACAATTTTGCCGCGAAGTTATTAATCGCCAGCCGGAAAAGTCAAGGGGTTGTGCTTCTCACAACTTCCTTGACATAAACACCGCTTCGCGCTCGGTCACCTTTTGCCCTGGCCTTGACGATGCCTGAGCCTGTCGAAGGCAAAAACTGACATACCGCCCTTGACAAGAATCCGCCTGGCTCAATGGGGATTGGCTCAAAATTAGCAACTCCATTCGGAAATGGAGCGATTGCTGAATGACCCTGGGCAATCACATTTGATCATACGAAAGGGCTAAAAAACAAGAAGATTGTTTTAGAGAACATCCTAGATTCTCATGTTATATTTTTTGATGTAAATACTTCAATATCGGTTTAATTATATCATTAGTGAGAACCTATTTAAAGCATTTTCCAGATCTACGCCCGGTCTTTTCCTAATGTTCTATTCTTTTACCAACTGTGATTTAATAAAAGGTATTCTTGGGGCAAGAAAATATCCGGTTAAACTTGCAAGCAAAATGGGTGTAAAATATCCAAAGCCAGTCAATATTATCAATAAAATTGACGTACTCATCGGCGTTCGGGTTACACCTGAATTGATTGCTGCCATGCAGCTTATTATGGCTAAGGGCTGATTGATTGATGGAAAATAAAAATGGAGAATCATACCTAAAGTTGTGTCGACAAAAAATAGTGGAATGATGAATCCGCCTCTCCATCCAGATCGCTAATGATGTGCATGCCGTTAAACTCGCTTTTGTTTTACGAAGTAGCTAATTACTAACAATAGCAAAACCGTAATAACTGCTGGAAGTGTCAAGAAAAGTAAGCCTAATCCCGGCGTATTTTTACCTGTTTCAGGATTGTAATTAAAACAGGAAAATAGCGTGTTTTTACCTGGCAACCGATACGAAGGAGAAAAAACATCGTTCACATTCCTGATCAGTAATTCAAGGTCCGTTTTATTTCTAATCCCTATTAGTTTCTTCGTGATATAACCTTCTTTATTAATTCCAACCAAAAGTGCATCGTGGTCGTACTGGCTCCGAACACTGTCCCACAAGGGGTTGAACCCAACCGACAAGTTTAGTTTTTCAATGTCGGTGGTGGTTGCAAAAAGCCATTGCTTGTTATTTTCAAGGTGCAATCCTTCCGAAAGGCGCAACATATCCTCGCGGGTATCTCTGGGATCAAAACTAAGCACCAAAACACTAAACTGCCCGGTATCGGTTTTGAATTGTAGATTCTCTTTTAGCTGAACAAGAAAAGGGTTGCAAATTCCTGAGCATCTTGTAAAAATAAGAGCTAAAAGTACTGGTTTCCTTGCGCATAGCCCAACCAGCGATTGATTGTTTGTTTTATTGAAGTTTAAGTTGGCATCGTAAATCTTTTCATAAATATTAGTTTCTTCTTCAAAACCGGTGGAGGCAGTTTGTGCTACCGCCAACCGGCAGAAGAAAAAGCTTAATGTGACGATGGCGTAAATAAAATGTTTAAACATCGTTTTGATATTTGAAAGAAAAAGATAAGAATTGCCACTAAATAGAGGGTAGCAAAAACGGCTGCTCCAACAGCTAACGGCGCACCCATCGGAAACTCGGCCGGATAATTGCTGTACCTGCGGGGTATCGAGTCGGCGCCACCAATGTAAAAGGCCAGAAGAAATCCGATTCCGCCAACCAGCAGCAGGGTTAACTTCAACTTTGCTAATCGCTCGAAATTAGTCTCTTTTGAGAATTGAATCGAAAACCAATGAAAGAATGCCAGGCTGAACAGCACATTGCCCAAGGCATTGTAGGTGTGAAAATGGGCAGGAACCCAGAGTGTATTGTGAAGGGTAAAATTATTGCTGATCGTTACATCGATTACTGCACCTAATCCGCCAATAACCCATCCGCCAATACCAATAAAAAATAAAAGGTTGGTGAGCGACCATTTGATTGGTCTGCGATAAACGGCCACCAATACGCTAAATACGGTAACCCCGGCAGCAGGCAAACTAGCCATGTATGAGGCAATTTGTCCAACCATCTGAAATCCGACAGGCTGCACAAAATCCATGTATAAATGATGAAAAAAGGCGGTAAGTATAAACACGAGGGTACAGTTCCAGGCCAGAGCCACATACCAGGTGGTTTTCCATTTTGGCTGCCCACCTACTTCAGGAAACAATTCGTAAATAACTGCCAGTCCTAAATAAAGCATCTCATTGGCAATGGTATGACCAAAAAAGAACGTGAGGTTTTTCATCAGCAAAGCGTCGTTCACAAAATTTCCATTCGAAAAATATTCGGCAGCATACATGGCAAGCAGCAGCACTGCCCCCAGAAGGCAGGCAATAATTCCGATCAATGTAATGATCGAGATCAGAATAAAAGGCGGTGTTTGAACGGTTGGGTTTTTCTTGAAATGCTGCCATGCCAGCGCTTTAGTGAGTGGATATTTTTTTAATATTTGGGTCATCAGACTCACTGTCCAGATTAACCAACCAACACCCATCACCAAAATTGAACCTAAAAATAGGGGAGTTGCCCATTTGGCCCACATCACCCTAAGTGGTAATGGGTAAAGAAAAGTCCATCCCGCATGAAAATTCCCAACGTAAGTGGAAGTCCACAGCATTAAAATACCAATTACTGTAAAAACCATGGCCAAAACATTGGCTAAATAGCTGGTTTTTAAGTATCGTTCCATCAAATAATTAATGCCGGCCATTCCGGCAACAAACCAAATACCTATTTGGGAAAGCCCGTGCGTCGTCATGTGGGCATAAAATGTAGCAGGTTGCTCATGCAGTATTTCACCTTGGTTCAGGCGCATAATTATACCCAAAACGATGTTTACAATGAACAAGGCAAGAACCGTTATAATCCAAAGCGAAGTGATTTTTCTCAATTTTATCGATTCCATGTTTTTCTATTTAACGGTTAAAGAAGATCTCATGACCTGATGTGCCATTCCGCAAAACTCAAGACATAGAATGGTATAAGTTCCGGGCTCTTTAAATTTCCAGCGAAGGCGGTTTACATAACCAGGCATGGCTTGTGTTTGAGCGATCAGCGTGTTTGATTGATCGTAGATTGCAAAGCCATGGTTTACATCCAGACTGGTTACCCGAAATTCGATCAGTTGGTTTGCTGGCAATTCGATAGACGATTCGCCAACCGGATTTTTAGGATCGATGGCTTTGTCGGACATCAGAAAAGCGAATTGCATGGCCGACACATGAACGACTCGTGCAGGAACCTCATCAGCAAAAAGGAAATAGGGCGACTTTGGAATAGTAACTGACGCGAAAATACCCAGTATCACAAAAAGGATGAGTAAAAACCAGAAACGGGCTTTTAACGGGTTCGATAATCCCTGACTTTCGGCAGCCACTTTTTTAGACGAGAGGTAAACGAAAATAAAAACCAGAGCGCTAAATCCTGCCAAAACCAGAAATAACAGTAAGATTGAATTTTGCATGTGATTGTAATTTTTAGTTTTAATGTTGAAGAAGAACCAATTCAGGATTCATTTCAAATGCATTATTTATTACTGAAACTGTTCATGTAATAGAATCTTCATGTCCGCAATTAACCGATCTGTTTCTTTGGGGTTTGTGCCGTCATACACACCGCGAATGTGTTTGTGGATGTCAACCAGCAAAAGGCCGCCACTGTGAATAAAATTACCGGGCGACGATTCATCAGGATAAGCCGTTGCAAAGTAGCTGTTTGCTGCTGCTGAATAAATACTGTCCTTTTCGCCGGTTACAAAAAACCATTTATGGCCATCAACACCGAGGTTTTCGGCAAATTCTTTCAGGCGTGGTATCGTATCATTCTCAGGGTCGATGGTGTGAGACAGAAAGAAGACATTTGGATTTGTCCGATAAGTATCATACACCTTTTTCATTTCGTTGGTCATAATTGGGCAAATAGACTTGCAGAAGAGAAATATAAAATCGGCAACATATATTTTATGGTCGAAGGTTTTTGGGGTGACTACTGCGCTGTCCTGACTTAAAAATGAAAACGGTTTAATCGCTGAATAAACGGTATCGTTGCCCGCTACGATTGGATGTCCAATAATTGGCAATTTCTTGTCCCTATTCGAACATCCAACCATCAACAACGTAATTATTAAAATATTCAGGATATTTTTCACGATTACTTAATTGAAAGAATATAGTCAACAACTGCGTTCAATTCGCTGGCAGATAATGCTTTTGTAATCGCAATTTGTGGTTGCATTACGCTGGCCTGTGACGGATCAACAATGGCTTTGCCTTGTCCTTTCAGAAAAGCTGTTAAAGCGACCTTTTTACCTGAATAGGCAACTGCAATATCTTTTACAGCCGGGCCAACCAGTTTTGTGTTCAACTGGTGACAAACCAGACATCCTTTGTCTGAGTATAATTTCTTTCCAATACTTAAAGCTGGATCAGCGGTTTCGGTATTTGTCTCCACCGTTTCCAAAATTGTATTTTTTTCAGCTGTGGTATTTGCGCTCTTTTCTTTGTTCGGCGAGCTGCATGAGATGCCGACCGTTAAAACAAAAATTGCAGCAATCAATGATGCTTTTTTAATCATGTTGTTTTTCATTTCAATTCCTTTCTTAATTTAATAATTCGTATTTCTATTTAAGCTGACAATTCAAACATTCGTTGAATAGGTATTCTTGCTTTTTCCATGATCAACGGGTTTATGTTTATTTCAAATTTTTCCTCATTCAGGCTGTCGTATATTTTTTGTAAATTATGGAGTTTCATAAGCTGATCAGATTAATCATCTCATTTCTATTCTGCCGACACATTACAATTCAGGCAGGCAAGAGCGAATGCATCATATTCATCATATGCCGGTCCAGGTATTCCGTTAATTGTGATAATTCGATCGATTCGAACTTCATCTCCTGAATCGAAAACTAAATACTCCTCAATGCTTCCTCTCTTAACCAAACCAGCGATTTTACCTTTTACTTCTTCCACCTCGGATCCATTCCCGAAATAAAAAACTTTGCTAAATTCCTTTTCCTGTTCTTCTGAAAACACTTCGTAATAAACAGGATACACAGGAAGAAAATCTGTTTTCATGACATTATGAATTTTCGCGACAATACTTTACAATAGATTCGACGTGAATTTTAGTGGTGTTTAAAATCGAGATTCCGGCATAATTGTCCGCCGTCAGAATTAACGGGAGTTCTGTACACCCTAAAATTAATGAGTCGATTTGTTGTTCCCTGACCATCTTTTCAATGATTCCGATCAGTAATTCTCGTGTTTCATCCTTGAAAATTCCCAGTTCGATCTCGCTGAAAAGCTTGTTGTTGATTATTTTCCGATCTTCTTCATCAGGAGCGACAACTTCAATGTTTTGCTTGCTGAATACATCCGGAAAAAAGGAAGCTCGCATGGTTAGGTCGGTTCCGAACAATCCGGCTTTTTTGAATCCTTTACTTTTTGCTTCGTTGCAGGTGGCTTCAACAATACTGATCAAAGGTATTCCTGATCTTTCTTTCAATTGGTCGAAAAGCTGGTGTGGCGTATTTGCACTAAGAGCAGCAAAATCAGCGCCGGCGAGTTTCAAACCTTCTATTTTTTCGGAAATATATGCCGTGGCCTGTTCATACTTTTTTTCTCTCATTAATCCGATGAAATATGCCATGTTCACACTGTAAATGATAATTTCCGGATAATCCAGATCTCCTTTTTCA